>JBDQID010000318.1:0-3011 GCA_040264515.1 Chlamydiales bacterium | reverse complement strand
CCCTTCACACAGCAACACGCGATATCTTTGAGCCGTCAACGGAAGCTGCAAAACTCATGAAGATCGAAGTCGATAAGCTGCGCTCTTTTTGCTCTAATTCCTTCGAAGATCTTATTATGGTGGGAATTGGAGGCTCAGATTTAGGCCCAAGAGCTGCCTATATTGCTGCTAGAGCTTTTAACGTGAATCCCAATCGCAGAGTCCATTTCATCTCGAATGTTGATCCTGATGATGCTGCAAGAGTCCTCAAGCTTGTTGATCCAAAGAAAACCGTTGTGGCAGTTGTATCGAAGTCCGGTACTACGATCGAAACACGTACGAACGAAGCGTTTATCCGTGAAGCTTTCAAGCCACATCTTGGTGACAACTTACAAGACCACTTCGTGGCTGTAACGAAAAAGGGTAGCCCTATGGATGCAGTGGAGCAGGGGCGTTATGCAACTGTTTTTAACATCTGGGACTATATTGGTGGTCGCTTTTCAGTGACATCGCTTGTCGGCGGCTTGCCGCTCGCCTTTGGTGTTGGCTTCGATCACTACATGGACTTTTTGAAAGGTGCTCACGAGATGGATAAAGCGGCGCTTTGTCCTGATATCAAAAAGAACCTGCCGCTTCTCTCTTCTCTTATCGGAGTGTGGAATCAGAACTTCTTGAATCACCCCACAGTGGCCGTCCTTCCTTACTCGGACGCTCTAAGCCGCTTCAGTGCTCATGTGCAGCAATGCGTGATGGAGTCTAATGGAAAGAGAATTGATCGTAACGGAAAAGAGCTTGCCACGCACTCTTCTCCGATTGTTTGGGGAGAGCCCGGAACAAATGCTCAGCACTCCTTTTGTCAGCTGATTCATCAAGGAACACACGTTGTACCTGTTGAATTTATTGGTTTTAGAGAAAGCCAGTTGGGAAGAGACCTCGAATTCGAAGGTACGACATCACAAGAAAAACTCAATGCCAACCTCTTTGCTCAATCTCTAGCACTCGCTATTGGTAAAGAGAGCGACAACCCCAATAAAGTTTTTCCAGGAAATAGACCGAGCCAGCTACTGATTGCTAAGCAGCTAGATCCGTTTACTTTGGGTGCGCTTTTTGCGTATTACGAGCATAAAGTAGCGTTTCAAGGTTTTATCTGGGATATCAACTCCTTCGACCAAGAAGGTGTACAGCTTGGAAAAGTTGTTGCTAATGGCATTACAGAAATCACTGCAAAGCGTCGCAAGAAGCAAGCTGTGGATGCTGGCGCATGCGCTTTATCCGTTGAGCTCCTCGATCAGATGGATCAGGTTTAAATGAAGAAGAGTCAAAGTCCAAGAATTACCATTCCACGACGCTCCAGAGTTTGCTTGCAAGGTGGTGATGCGTTTGCTTCTGGAGATAGCTACTTTTCCATTCTGATTCCAGAAGGAGAAGGGTACCGCCGTCAAGACTACTGCTCCAAATGCTGGAGCAGTAGCGCAAAAGAGCAAAGTATCGAAAACGGACGCACTCATTGGCGCTCAAAAGTGCCCATAAAAGAGCAGAAAAAAGAGCTGTCGTCCGATGATAAAGCGTTGGATCGTTTGATGGAGCTTGTTGATGGAGAGAGTGATGAAGAGGCGGCCCTCGCTTTTCTCATGGCTCTCTACCTTGAAAGAAAGCGACGCATCGTCATGCGTAAAGAGCTTCCAACAGGATTTTGTTACGAAAATTTACGCACAGAAGAGATGGTTGTTGTAAAGAAGATCGATCCCGAAAGCGTGCCTTTGGAGGTAGCTGAGAGGGAGCTGGAGGCTATTCAGTCCGGTGGCTAACAACTCCTTTGGTAAGCATTTTCGTATCACAACATGGGGCGAGTCGCACGGTAAGGCAATCGGTGTTGTCGTGGATGGCTGTCCTGCGCGCTTAGAACTCTCAGAAGCTGATATCAATGAAGAGCTCAAGCGACGAGCGCCTGGTGCTAATGCGTGGGTCTCACCACGCAAAGAAGAAGATCGCGCGGAAATTCTTTCCGGACTCTTCGAAGGGGAAACCACCGGAGCTCCCATTTCCATTATCATTCCCAATACAAACCAAGACTCATCTAAATACGAACCCATTAAAGAACTCTATCGCCCAGGTCACGCAAACTACACATACCTCAAAAAATACGGCATCTTCGATTACCGTGGTGGCGGTCGAGCTTCCGCTCGCGAAACCGCTTGCAGAGTAGCTGCAGGCGCTATCGCCAAGAAACTGCTCGCTACACAAAATATTCATGTTGTTGCTTATTTGAAGGGTGTTGGAGACATGAGTGTGGATATGGACATGAGTGTGGATTTATCAGACCTTCCAAGCGTGCTCAAAGCACGTAATTCAAGTCCTCTGTTTTGTCCGGACGTGCTTACAGAAAATGAGATTATCAGACGTGTTGATAGAGCGAAGAGCGAAGGGGATTCACTAGGAGGCGTTGTGGAGTGCATCACAGCGGGACTCCCCGTGGGACTTGGGGATCCGGTGTATGAGAAAATCGAGGCTAATTTGGCCAAAGCAATGATGAGCTTGCCGGCATCAAAGGGTGTTGAGTTTGGTTGTGGATTTGCAGCGGCAGCAATGAGAGGGTCTGAGCATAACGACGCTTTTGGAGTGAACGGGCTGCTCTCGAATAGGAGTGGAGGTATTTTAGGAGGGATCACAACAGGAGAGCTGCTGAGCCTAAGAGTTGCCTTCAAGCCAACATCGAGTATTAAAAAACAGCAGCAGACAACGGATTTGCAAGGCAATATTCGAGAGTTTACTCTCCCAAAAGGCTCACGTCACGACCCATGCGTTGCCATTCGCGCTGTGGTTGTCGTCGAAGCGATGGCGGCACTTGTGTTAGCAGACGCTTTCCTTGCAGCACAGCTGCAGCCTATCTTACAGAACGCTTGCGCTTCCTATGCGACCTCAGTACCATCGTTGTAGTGAACAGTTTTGTCGTTGTAACTTTTCTCTTAGCTTGGGAGCGTCTGCGTCGGCGTTCTTTATCGGCAAGACGCTTTAAAAACTTCTCTTCATTT
>JBDQID010000317.1:0-3022 GCA_040264515.1 Chlamydiales bacterium | reverse complement strand
GAATAAAAATGTGCAACTACGGCAAGAAGCTGCAATCAAAATCCAAAACTGCTTTAGAGGATCAAAAACACAAAAAGCCCTTAAATCTGAAAACTTAGAACAATTCGTTCGTTTTTTAAGAAATGAAGGAAACTACTTCTACTACCACCTTCAAGGACTTCAAAAGCGAATCATGGATAACATGAATAAAAAAATTGTAACTAGAATAAAAGGTGATGAACACTTACAACAACTAGAAGCCGTTGGAGAAAAATTTCAACGCTTCAGTGACTCGTTTGATTTCTATCTTTGCTCTCAAGCGAAAGTGAACCAAGAACGCTTTGAACAAAAACACATCGATCAGCTAGAAGAAATAACTAGTGATATCACAGAACTTTGTAGAACCTGCGGCTTTTCAACTATCAACTCAGGCCTTGATATCCTCTTTGGAAACTCTTGGGAAGAACAATTCTCACAAGAAACAGTAAAATCCCTAATCTTCTATAATAAGACCTTCCAACCCACAAGTTACACTTTTGCCGACATCCAAACGCGTACACCACATCTACACTATTTAAAAGATGACAGTGGAAAGATTGTTCCGGATTTTGGTGATAAAATCAATTCCAACAGACCTATACTCACTGGATTTCGTTTCTTTGATGCAGAATCCATGCATGATAAGATCCACGGTGCAGAGCTAACGCTCCCTTTTATAGATGGGGACGGAAGGCGCAAACTTTTAGTCATGAAAGGACATTTTAGCAATGATCCGTTAAATTTAAAATCAACAGCCGGGCTCTTAAAAAGAAAAAGAGCTACCGTTCTACGCGCTTTATATCAAAGCTCAATTCCAACTCAATTTCAACGAGACTTTATCACCCAATTTCCCATGCGAGACATGGTAATGCTTAACAGTGAAGATATCGCTCAGAACATACGAGATGCCTATTCTGAGCTACGTAGACTTCGAGCTATGCCTCTTCCTTCAATGGTACGTGAATTTGCAATAGCACAAGTTACAACACAGGCTCGAATCATAGCCCTTCTTTTAATGGACAATGATGCAAAACGTGCCTATTTCATTTATTCGCTTACAGCAGAGAACTCTCCTGCCTTCAAAGAGGTCTTAGACAGTACTGTGCACTACTCTCTCTTAAGAAAACTACGTGTAAAAGAAGAAAGCATTACGGAGATGCAAAAAAAGCTTAAAAAAATGCGCGCCGAAGATATCCCCTATGACGCCCGTATACTAGCTTCAGAAATGAATGAAGCTACCAAAGCTAAAGCGATGGAAAAAGTGGATAGTACTAAAGAACGTGGTGGAGATGGGGCAAAATCAAAAGCGTGGCTCAACGGCCTTTTAAAAATCCCTTTTGGAAAACTATCTCCAGAACCAATCGGTCCAGAAGCGTCACGTACTGAAGTCAAAGAGTATATGGACGGTGTCAAAAGAACATTAACAGATGCTGTTCATGGACATGATCAAGCAAAGAAGACATTAATGCGTATTATTGGACAATGGATCAGCAGTGGTAGTAGCCAAGGAGAGGTTATCGCAATCCAAGGACCTCCCGGAAACGGTAAAACAACATTTGCAAAAGAGGGTATTGCCAAAGCCCTTAACCGTCCCTTTGGATTCCTACCTCTTGGAGGGATCAGTGACTCATCATATCTCATCGGTCATGACTATACCTATGTCGGCTCCACATGGGGACGAATTGTCGATATCCTCATCGAAGCCGGCTCCATGAATCCCGTTATCTATGTCGATGAAGTTGATAAACTTAGTAAAACAGAGCAAGGACGTGAGATCATCGGTGTACTCACACACCTTATCGATTCATCACAAAATAAAGAGTTCCACGACAAATATTTCGCTGGAATCCCTTTTGACTTATCAAAAGCACTCTTTGTCTTCTCATACAATGATGAGAGTGCTATCGATCCCATTCTTAAGGATCGTATGATAACCATCCGCACCGGAGCTCATTCTACCAAAGATAAAGTTGTCATTGCCAAAGATTATCTTATGCCCAAAATCCTTACAGAGGTCGGATTTAAAGAAGGTGAAATTTTAATCGATGATGCCGAAATCGCCTATCTCGTTGAAAACTACACAAGAGAAGCTGGAGTTCGTCGCCTTAAAGAAAAACTATTTGCTATCGTACGAGAACTCAACTTAGAGCGATTACTCGATACAGAATTTGAACTCCCTTATCGTATTGACCAAGAAACAGTATTCAAATGCTTAAAAGAGCCAAGAATTCACGAGAAAAAAATCCCTCCAACACCTCTTATAGGCACCTGTAATGGGCTTTTTGCAACCTCTGCTGGTACAGGGGGACTTACAATCCTTCAAGCCTTAAAGACTTTCTCCGACGAGCGCCTAAAGCTTGAGCTCACTGGCAGTCAAGGAGAGGTCATGCAAGAGAGTATGAGCGCTGCGAGGACTGTAACGAGAAATATTCTTCCTGAAACATACATCTCTCAAATCCAAACAAGCACACCGTTTGGACTACATATTCACGTTCCTGAAACAGCTCAGCCTAAAGATGGACCATCAGCTGGCGGTGCTATCACCGTTGCCATGGTCTCTCAACTTACAGGAATTCCTGTTCGAAATGATGTGGCCATGACAGGAGAGATTGACCTAAATGGTAATATCACAGCAATTGGAGGTCTACGCTACAAACTCAAAGGCGCCAAAGATGCAGGAGCACGGCTTGTTCTTTGCCCGAAAGAGAATCAAAGAGATGTAAGAGAGATCATGGAAAAAGAGCCAGGCCTCATTGAAGAGGGGGTTTTCGAAGTCAAAACCGTTGATAACATCTACGATCTCTTAAACTACGCTCTTGTCGATAACGAATTGGAGTTTGTCCGTTTCCAAGCAGTCGGAAGGCAAGGAGCTTCCACTGCGCTGCATGAGGCTGCAGCTCTTCAAGAAGCAAAAAGTGAAAACTAAAAACGGAGGAAATTGAGGCTAAAAGTTAAGTCCAGAGAACGATAAATCAAAGCCTCGGGTGACCATGGGTTCCCTTTG
>JBDQID010000316.1:0-3036 GCA_040264515.1 Chlamydiales bacterium | reverse complement strand
GTGTTAATATTAATTTAACAGGGGATTTACATGGCAACAGTTGAATTTACTGTGGTCGTTAAGAATAGGGGTTGTTTAAAATTAATTATTGAAGTAGGTGTAACTTAATAACTATGAATATTGAACCTCAGTTTAAAGACCCTAATTTTTCTTTATCATCAATCCCATCTTATTCATCAAAAGGATGGGGCAGACGGAAAATCACGGCTCTTCCTAAAGCTCTTTTTTGTATCGGTAAAGCTATCTGTCACTTCTCTCAAGGCTGTTTTTTGAAAATGGCGTCTCCTTTTTCAAAAAAAAATCATAAAATCGATTCTAAGATAAAATACTTTCATTCCAAAAGAGATTTTCAAGAATCTTTCGGAAATATTGCAACTTTATTTAACGATAAATATGGACAACATCGTGTTAAAGTAAGCAAAGCTCACAAGTCGTATTATGATAACTATCACTATAACCAAAAACAATTGAAAAATAGTAAAGATAGTTCTGTTCGCGAGATGATTCTTGATGTGTCTGAGAGTTTGTCTGAAGCGGACGACTGTAACCCTCAGACTGCTTCTTTTACAGTGGAGGAGCTATCTCTTAAGGCATCTTCTTCTAAAGGT
Source organism: Chlamydiales bacterium (assembly GCA_040264515.1). Taxonomy (GTDB): domain Bacteria; phylum Chlamydiota; class Chlamydiia; order Chlamydiales; family JBDQID01; genus JBDQID01. Next base: position 2,428 of record JBDQID010000316.1, on the reverse strand, counting down.
GATGGCGAAGTTGCTAGTGAAGCTTGTTTTGAATTTGAGGAGTCATCTCTTAAGGCATCTTTTTCTAAAGATGGCAGTGAAGTTTCTAAACAAGCTCGTTTGGAAGTTGGTATTTTAACTCCAGAAGAGAGTGCTCAGGGAGTTTTAGGTTTAGTTTCTAAAGGTGCTCTTTGTGATATTGAGGATGAAGCTTTTTCGATGCCTATTGCTGAAGTATACGATTCAGCATCTGAAGTAGTACGACAAGCACCGCCCTCTTTTGTTGGTAAAGCTAGAGGCCCAAGGTATCAAGATAGAAACCTAGCAGCAATTAACATTGCTATGGGACATTATAGGTTACAAGATTACGGAGAGGTCTCCAAGGCTTTTTTTCCAGTTGTTGATAATCTTATGTTATCAGGAATGTTAACAGGCGTATATAACGTTCAAGATCCAAAGATAAGATCAAAGCTTCTATCTTTTTATCAAGAAAAGATTGAACAAAAAGAGAGCGATATAGAGCAAAACAAAAACATTGAAATTCAGGACTTATTTATAGATTTCGATCTCTCTTGTTATGAAGCATTTATGGATCATGTAGATAACGGCTCTTCTGCAGAAACTATTTACTATGATATTTGTAGAATGAGTAGAGACCCTGATTTACATGCAAATCTTCTTCGGCTAATGAATAAACAAATAAAAGCAGCTCATCAGAAGGAAGAGGTAAAGATTGCTTGAAGTAGCAGTTTACTTTACGACTTTTGAGTAAAGCAAATACCTATAATTCACTACGATCTCTACGCTTAGCCAAACAAAACAATCTCATACCAGAAAATCCAAACTTATGGCAAATCTTGGTATAAATAGAAAAGTTGCTCTATTACTTCTTTGACGCTTCTTTAAGACGGGGACCTTCTGGAGTGTCTACGATGCTGTAGCCTTTATCTTCGATAAAGGCGCGAAGCTCGTCAGCGAGTGCCCAATTTTTGGCAGCACGTGCTTGCTGCCTGCGCTCAAAGGCGTCTTGTAACTCAGTGGAAACAGTTACATCTTGAGGGGTAAAATCGAGAACTTCGAGGATTATGTTAAATTGCTCTAGTGTAGCTAGCACGGTTTTAGCACTTTTTACACCAATTTTATTTTGATCGCAGAGTGTGTTGACGTCTCGCAGTAAATTGAAAAGAGCAGCAAGGGCTACGGAAATATTTAGATCATCCGCAAGAGCTGCTTTAAAATCATTCTCAGAGCGCTCTAAGAGCTCTTTTATGTTGCTGTTTTCGTCTTCCGACTTGATCTGCTGGAGTCTATAAATAAACTCTTGCACTCTTTCAAGAGATGCTTTTGCTGCATCAAGTCCTTTGAGAGTGAAGTTTAGTTGTGTTTTGTAATGTGTTTGGAGCAGAAGGTAGCGAACTTCCTTGCCCTTAAATCCTTTATCGAGAAGATCACGGAGAGTAAAGAAATTACCCAAGCTCTTCGACATCTTTTTGTTGTCGACGATAAGGTGCTCCGAGTGCGCCCAGCATTTTGCAAATGTTTTATTTGTACAAGCCTCTGACTGTGCAATTTCGTTTTCGTGGTGAGGAAATATGTTGTCAACGCCGCCGCAGTGAATGTCAAGGCTCTCTCCGAGCAGGCTCATTGCCATGCATGAGCATTCAAGATGCCAGCCTGGTCGTCCTGGACCAAAGGGGCTTTCCCAGTAGATGTTTCCGTCGCGCTCAGAGTCATGTGCTTTCCAGAGAACAAAGTCTGCAATATTGTCTTTGTCGTACTCGTCGCTGTTAATGCGATCTGACGCTCCTGTTTTTAGCTCATCGAGCTTAAGGTGAGAGAGACAACCGTAATTGGGAAAGTTATTGATTGCGAAGTAAACGCTCTTATCACTTCCTTGGTATGCAAAACCTTTCTCTTTGAGCGTTTCAATGAATTCAATCATCTGCGGTACATACTCTGTTGCTGAAGGGTAGTGCTCTACACGTTCGATATTTAGAGTTTTAAGATCTTCAAAAAAAGCGTCTTTAAAAGGTTTTGTAAACTCATCTAAAGAGACTCCCTTCTCCAAGGCTCCGCGGATGGTTTTGTCATCAACATCTGTCAAGTTCATCACTTGAAGGATATCCATACCTAGAAACTTGATGGTGCGTCTGAGTAAATCTTCAAAAACATAGGTACGCAGATTGCCAATGTGAGCGAAGTTGTAAACAGTGGGCCCACAGGTATACATGCGGACTGTATTACCATCCATTGGGCTGATTGTTTCTTTCTGGCGTGTCTTTGTATTGAAAAGCTTTAGCTCCATTAGACTGTAACTCCTTCATTATGCAGTTTTTCCAGCTGGCGGTAGTTCACCTTGCCAGTACCGCTTAGTGGGATCTCTTTGACAACAACAACTTCGGAAACTCGAGAAAGATTGCTGAAGCCTAGCGCTTTTAGAGTTTGGTTG
>JBDQID010000315.1:0-3049 GCA_040264515.1 Chlamydiales bacterium | reverse complement strand
TAGAAAAGATCGAACGAATTACTGCCAAGTTAATGGTAGCGCACAATCATTCCACAACACAACTGTTAAAAGGTTACTTTTTTCACACATCGAAGACACATAAACTCTCATCGAAGCAAGTTCAAAAACTGAAGCTTCCTCTCTCTAAACAGAGTCACAACAAAAAACTATTACCTTTTCAATTATCCATTAAAAGCCCGTTACATTCGGTCAGTAAAAAAAGCGTGCTCTCTCTTAGAGAGTTGGATTTTTCTAAAAAAAGCTTGAAAAGAGACTTCTATATATATGGGGGAAATAAAGAAATTAGCAAGCAGGTACAAAAGATACCTCCGACACTATTTCGAAAAATGCCCTTAGAAAAACTACAAGAAGTCACTGAATCCGGCATGGAACGACTGACACCCAAACAGATGCTAGAAATTCTGATTTGGAGATCTTGGACGCTAACACCTGAGCAAATCCAAGCCATTCCATTAGAAGACATCCAAGCTATCCCATCGGATAGCATTCATTTTATTACACCAAAAACATTACAGATGATGACCCCAAGACAATTCGGCTGGATGAGTTCTGAACAAATCAAAGCTCTACGCCCGATACAAATAAGCGGACTTACAAATGAGCAGCTCGCAGCACTATCGAGCGATCAAATCAAAGCTCTGCTTCCTTCGCAAATCGCAGTGATGACAACGGAGCAAATATTTTCTCTTATCACATCCGGAAAGCTAGCATCTATGAGTAGGCGCCAATTTATGGGAATGCCGCAGGAAGCAAGAAAAAAAATCCAGCTCCTTAAGTTACAACTTTTCCCGTCACACCAACAGAAAAAGTCATCCTTAAATAAAGAGGTTCGCTCTGTTGTAGCTTGACGAAAAAATAGCTAAGAACGTACTAGTAGAAATGTGAAGGTGTGTAATCAAGGCACCGCAGGGGATATAAAAATGAACCATATGGTCTTTTTACTAGCAGCAGCCCAAGGAAGTGTAGGGGGAGTGACTCTTAGCATTTTTGCTATCATTGCCTCCATTATCATTGGAGTTGCTCTTGCATCAATGATTCTGTTTACAAAAGCAAAATTGGTCTCTGCTCAGGAGTGCCATATTAAAATCAATGATGACGACACTCTAACAAAAACTGTTTTGAGTGGAAATACGATCTTAGCGACATTGACGAATCTAGATATACCCGTTCCATCTCCGTGTGGGGGAAAGGCTACCTGTAAGCAGTGTAAGCTACAGCTTCTCGAGGGTGCTGACGAGCCATTAGAAACTGATAAATCGACATTTTCCAAAAAAGAGCTCCAAGGAGGATGGCGTCTTTCATGCCAATGCAAAGTTAAGCATGACATGAAAATAGCTATACCGGACCATCTTTTGGGAGTTCAAGAGTTCGAAGGTAGTGTAGTATCCAATGAAAATGTAGCGACATTCATTAAAGAGCTCGTAGTAGAGCTTCCAGAAGAAGCTCCATATAGATCTGGGGGTTATCTTCAATTTCATGTCCCACCTTTTAAAAGCAATACCTCCGACTGGAAAACAACAATTGAACCTCAATACCAAGGAGACTGGGAGCACTTTGGGCTCTTTGATCAAACGCTTGACTTCTCCCATCTGGGCGAAAACGATATCATTCGCGCCTATTCTATGGCGTCTTATCCAGCGGAAAAACAGCGTGTTCTTTTCAATATCCGCATAGCGACACCACCTTTTGTCAAAGGAAAGCCGGATGCAACGATCCCTTGGGGAATATGTTCTTCATATACGTTCTCTTTAAAGCCAGGGGACAAGGTTCGCCTCTCCGGTCCCTACGGTGAATCTTACATGATAAATGACGATCGGGAACTTGTTTTCCTAATTGGTGGTGCAGGCTCTTCTTTTGGGCGCTCTCATATTATGCATCTGTTTTATACAGAGCAGACCAAGAGAAAGGTGACGATGTGGTATGGGGCTCGTTCTTTAAAAGAGAACATCTATCAAGAAGAGTATGAAAAGCTCGATAGAGAGCATGAGAATTTTGATTATAATCTTGTGCTCTCAGAGCCAACACCAGAAGATTTAGAAGCGGGCTGGCCAAAAGACGATCCTGTGAAAACAGCGTTTCTTTTCAAAGCTTTTGAAGACGGTCAACTAAATAAAATGGAAGAGCCAGAAGAGTGCCTCTACTATGTTTGCGGACCGCCTTTACACAACTCTAGCATCATGAATCTACTTGACAACTATGGTGTACCACGAGAGAATATCGTTCTCGATGATTTTGGTTCTTAAAAGAGCCCGCTATAGACTTGTGAAGAAAAAAGATTTTGTTTTTCTCGATGGAATTTTACTACCATCCAATAAAGCTATGATTCCTCTTACCGATCGCTCCTTTGTTTTTGGAGACGGTATAGAGGAACATCTTTGTGTTAGAGACGGTTTAATTGAGTGCTATGAGGCTCATATACGCAATTTTTTAGATCAATGTCGAAAAATTGCGCTTTATCCTCCATTGATTTCAAAAAAATGGATCTCAAAGCTCATCAGAAAAAACAGTGCAATGCAAGGCTGTTGGCAACTTAGCATTTTGGCAACGGGGGGTTCATCTTCTCATTTCGGCTTTGAGAGGCGCTCTTTTTCTCATCTACTCATGACACTCTCTTCTTATACAGAGAGGCCGAATAGGGCTGTTAATCTTGGTTTGTTTTCTCAAGCTGTTAGCCGTCCAACAGCACATCTTCGAACAATGTCATCTATTGACAAGTTGTATATTTCTCAGAATGCAGTTGCAAGAAACAAAGATGATTTAATCACTCTCTCAGCAGACGATTATCTTTTGGAAAGCTCTCGCAGCAATCTTTTTTGGATTGATAATCAAGAGCTTTATACTCCGTGCTCTTCGCTTCCTCTTTTTTTTGGAGTCTCTTTAATGACACTTCTTTGTGCAGCGGAGGGCTTACAATTAAAAGTCTGTCATGTGAAATCGACTTTAGACGATATCCCACCATCAGCTCACTGTTTTCTTTGTAGTACGATGGAGGGAATTTCTTCTGTTACAAAAATCGAAGATCGTAATT
>JBDQID010000314.1:0-3069 GCA_040264515.1 Chlamydiales bacterium | reverse complement strand
CGCCGAAGGCGTTTCCTGTGGGTGAAGAAGTTCTTCACCCACAGGAAACGCCTTCGGCGGAACCCTTCTTGTTGCCGGTTGCTGTATAGGCGCCGGAATGTTAGCTTTACCGATCTCCACTGGTATTGCAGGATTTTTCCCTGCTATCTCCATGTTTTTCCTCATCTGGCTCTTTATGCTAAGCAGCGGACTTCTACTATTAGAGGCTAATCTCTGGATTGGCCCTGGTTATTCTATTATTTCGATGGCGAATAAAACGCTTGGTGGTGCTGGGAAATATGTTGCGTGGAGTACCTTTCTCTTTCTTTTTTACTCTTTAATGGTCGCGTTTATTTCCGCTAGCGGCTCTCTTTTCATTCAGGCATCGGGCTTTGCCATGCAAGATTGGGTGGGTAGCCTTATATGCGTGATCGTATTTGCTTTTCTGCTCTTTTTTGGAACACGGGCTGTGGATCACTTTAATAAGCTCCTTGTTTTCGGCCTTGTTGTCTCGTATATCGCCATACTTAATCTCGGTATTCCCCACGTGGAACCAGAACTACTGAAAACTACCAACTGGGGATCGGCACCATTTATTTTACCGGCCGTTTTCGTCTCTTTTGGCTTTCATCAGCTTGTGCCAACGCTCACCACCTATTTGGGTGGGGAGGTAAAGTCTTTAAAGTTTTCACTTATTGTCGGTAGCGCACTACCACTACTCATTTATTTTGTGTGGGAAGCTATTGTTTTGGGTATCGTACCCGAGCGCGAGCTTCAGCTTGCACTTTGCAAAGGCTTAAGTGCGACTCAAGCATTAACCCCCTCTGTTGGGCCTGCTCTAAATCTCGCATCGCTTAGCTTTGCTATTTTCGCTCTTACGAGCACTGTGATTACAGTAGCGCTTGGATTCGTAGATTTTTTATCTGATGGACTTGGTATTAAGAAGAATAAAAGAGGGCGCCTCTTTTTGATTGCGCTTGTGCTATTGCCGCCTTTTTCTTTTTCACTTGTCAATCCCCACCTTTTTTTAAAAGCGATCAACTACGCGGGAGCGTATGGAGTTTCGATTCTTTTTGGGATTTTACCAGCGCTGATGGTTTGGGTGATTCGTTATCGTTATCGGAGTCAATCTCCGCGCTGCTTGCCTGGAGGGCAGGCGATGTTAATTTTCATCATGATACTCTCTATTTTGATGATGGTCCTTGAAACTCTACTGGAGCTAGGTATTTTATGCAGACAAGCCGTGTACTAGGAGGCACTCTGCTCGTTGCTGGAACAGCAATTGGCGCAGGGATGCTTATTCTCCCTATATCGACAGGCCTTGCAGGCCTTTTTCCCTCTTTGCTACTGATTTTGATTAGCTGGTTTTTCATGACCTTTACAGCGTTTCTTGTTCTTGAAATTAGCCTTTGGCAAGGCGGAGACGCAGATCTTATTAGCATGGCGGAAAAAACACTTGGAAGCAGTGGAAAATTTGTAAGTGGCAGCACGTATCTTTTACTGCTCTACTCTTTGACTGCAGCGTATATCAGCGGGAGCTCGAAGTTGATTGCACAATCATGCTTTAGCTTAACGGGATTTGAGCTTGCAGCCTGGATGGCACCATTTCCGATGATTATTCTTTTCGGCTCTTTTGTTTATTTGGGCACGAAGCCTGTAGATCTGCTTAATCGCTTTTTGATGGTCGGTCTGAGCCTTACCTATGCGCTTCTTGTCGCCTTTGTGCCATCGCAAATTGAGACTTCTCATTTCGCACATTGTGATTGGGACGCTCTTTCACTAACAACTGCCGTTGTGCTGACCTCTTTTGGCTTCCATGTGATTATTCCAAGTCTTTCATCGTATCTCAACAACGACAAAAAACTTCTACAAAAAGCGCTTCTTATTGGTAGCTCTCTGCCTCTATTTATTTATATCATCTGGGAATTTCTTGTTCTTGGTGTCGTGCCGCTGCAAGGAGAGCACTCTCTTATTACAGCGTGGAGCTCTGATCTTCCTGCAACAGAGCCTTTAAAGAACATCCTGAATATGCCGTGGATTGGTGTTGGCGCGCAATTCTTTGCATTTTTCTCCATTACCACATCCTTTTTGGGTGTTTCGCTGAGCTTGAGCCATTTTCTTGCCGATGGGCTGAAGATCAAAAAGAACAAGGTTGGAAGCTTGATAATTTGCTTGCTTACCTTTCTTCCACCCTTAACGTTCGTTCTTACAGGGTCGCGTGCTTTTTATGTAGCGCTTGAATATGCCGGTATCTTTGTTGCGATTCTTTTAGGGGTTTTACCTATTGCGATGACGTGGAGCAAGCGGTACCGCCAGGGTGCAACAGACGGTTTTTCGGTGCGTGGAGGCAAGCCACTTTTAATTATTGCCATGATTTTCTTTGTCTTGGTTGTCTTTATTGAGTCAGCCAACAAGCTTCACTATTTTGACTTTGCCATTGCTGAATACATTCATTAAAAGGAATTACGACATGTCACAAACAGAAAAAAAACGAATCCTAACAGGCGATCGCCCAACGGGAAAGCTTCATTTAGGTCATTATGTAGGCTCATTGAAAAATCGCGTTGCTTTGCAAGACGAATACGACTGCTACTTTATCATTGCCGATCTGCATACGCTTACCACCAAGCCTGAAAAAGAGCATATTATGTCCATGAGGCAAAATATGCGCGAGATGGTACTCGACTATCTTGCATGTGGCATTGACCCAGAAAAGTCGACAATATACCTGCAATCCGCAGTCCCTGCCATTTACGAGATGAACCTTATTTTTGAGATGCTTGTTTCTACAAACAGGCTCTCGAACCTTCCAAGCTTAAAAGATATGGCACGCAACGCTCATTTGGATGAAGGCAATCTTCCCTTTGGACTTTTGGGCTATCCGGTGCTACAGACAGCTGATATTTTAATGCCTCGCTCGCACGTTGTTCCCGTTGGGAAAGATAACGAGGCTCATATCGAGCTATGCCGTGATATCGCTCGCCGCTTTAACCAATATTATGGCGAACTGTTTCCTCTCCCCGAAGTACTCTTAAGCGATGTACCCACACTCATTGGAACGGATGGAAAGGCTAAGATGAGCAAATCTTT
>JBDQID010000313.1:0-3069 GCA_040264515.1 Chlamydiales bacterium | reverse complement strand
GAAACGACCACTACCGTGGTCTAAAAACTATTTCTATAAACCAGTCGACAGAGCGGAATTAAGAGTCAAACTAACGTTAATATTAGTACTCCCAGCGTATGCCACTAAATATCAGAATTCTATGTTAGGTTGATGCGAATGCGGAGCGCCCGCGCTACAACCATTGAATGTTGCGTAAGGCTAAAGTTTTAAATTAAAGGACGTGGAGCTGATTACAAAAAAACAAAGGTAAAAGTCTATTTACTTAAAGAACTTATGCAACAGAGCAGTAGTGGTGAAGCCACGACAGTTGTTAGCTATAGGTTTCTCGCATTCGCTGCTACGCACTTATGTCTTGTCATCTACGGCTAACTACCGCTTTGCGGTTACCTTCTGTATTGATTCTCAATGATATAAATGCGAAACCCACATTAGATAGTAGTTATATTTTTGTTTCAGAAGGGGTGTAGCGTAGTCGCCACTCTTCTAGATTACAAGATTCTTCAGGATAGCCAACAAGTTCATTTTTACTTTCTTCTTTGAATGTTATTTTCCCACTGACTTTTATTAATTTATTTGAATCGGGATCTAAAATAGTATAATGGTATTTACCTTGTAGTGTTTTATCTTTTTGTTTTAAGTTCATAGTGGTGAAGCCGTTAAATTTAGGGATCAAAAAATTGTATCTAGAAGATCCGGCTTCTTCTACCTGAACTTCTGCACTCTGTTCTCCAATAAGATCGTCTTGATAGATAAGTTTCCATTTTTGTTGGTTGTTGATTTTCATATGTAGCCTTAAATTATGGGGATTACATGGTTTTTACTTGGCAAGAGATGCCTCCGCTATGTGCAAGAGAACGTTTGCTGAAGCCTTCGGATAGAAAATGAAACTCAACACCATTTTCAAATTTCGTTACGACATGTTCGTGAAAAAGTGTTTTGTAATGCTGATCTACATGGAGGGAAAGAATAAGCTTTTTTCCACTTGGAGCCATAGCTGAGACTAGATTGAAAAAATTATTTCTTTGAAATTTTGCTTCTTGGCTTAGTGGATTTGTCAATTTTCCTGGAATTCTAATAACTGTAAATCCTTGTGCCTTGAGATCTTTTTCAGCTAGATCTTCGTACTGTTTTTTAAGAGTTGCTTGTTCTTGTAGTTTTTTAGCTCGGATTCTTTGAGCTTTGTTTTGTGGCTTGTGAATTTCGAGCATTTTCTCCATTGCAGTAACAGAATCGTTTAGAATAACAGTTTTTTCTCCTACAATATGCATTGCCATATCTAAGTGAAAGTCTGCGGGTTGTTCGATAAAATAGACAGCTTCAGGGGAAACTCCGTAATCTTCAGCAAAAAGTAATTTTAACTCTTCTTCGGTTAATTTTCGACCGATTTCATTCTCGATATTTATTTCGGTAGCAGATTTACTATCTTTTCCAACAATGACATACTCTTTTCCAATAAGTGTATTGCCTCCTTCATTATAAGTTAGGTTATAGCTCATTGGTATTCCCATGGAATTAGCTAAGTTAATTGTGTTTTTGTGCAGTTTTTGACGTGCAACTTGTCCAAGACTTCCAAAATTAAGGTTAGGATCCACTCCTTCTAAGGTGGCTCGCCCCTGTCGTTTTAATTTTACGGCTCGTGCTAGGGCTTCATGATTTTTCATTGGGGCTGGTACCTTTATCGAGGTAGCTGTAAAATCCATCCCATCTTGAACCCATTTATTTTTGTACTGCTTTCCGTAAAGAACGGGGATATTGTGCTCTTGTCCAATACGGGCTAAGTTATCAACGAGTCCTAGTTTGTGGTTTTCAGGGTTCATCAAAGGTTTTCCTGTAACCCACGCTCGGGTTTTTGGGAAGGTTTTATCGATACAGGGAGGTTCTGTTCTTAATGGTTTATGTGTGCTAAGTAGAAACTCTAAGCGGATTTTTCTATCTAGGGCAAGCTGTTTTTTTTGATTGATTTTTCTGTTTTGATTGGGAGTTATGATTCCTGTTGTTTGGCTTGCTTCCCAACGTTTGGATTCTGTTTTTGTTTCATCTTCGATTTTTATTTTCACTTCTTCTACGAAGATACCTTTTTGTTCTTCTGCTCCTTCGGTTTTTTCTGTTTCTTCTAGAGTAGAGAGCATTTGAGAGATGAATTGTAGTGAAGAGTTCCACTTTTTTTTATTACTAAGGAGGGCGATTTTTTTTTTTGTTTCAGAGAGAAATTGTAATTTTGAAGCTGCATTGATTTGAGAGCAGGGAGCTTTGATTATTCTTAGTGAAAGCTCTAAGATTTCTTGTTCGTTCAGAGATTCTTTTCCGATTCGAATTACTTTTTTAAAGCCGTGCAAGAGTCCTCTTCTTTTTACTTCTATACAGTTTGCACTGTCACTATTTTGAACAAGAGATGCTATTGCCTTGTCGAAGTCTACCATCGTTTAAATTCTCCAAAAAAGAGAAAACCTGGGCTACTTTTGCTCGGTTTACGATGGTAATTGCAGTTTTTGTGCCAATTGTTTTTTTTATCAGTGATTTAACGAGGAATTGTCATGAAATATGGCTAGATGCGAATCCATAAGAGGCGACGGTCTATCGTTTTGTAGACTCTTTCTTAAATCTTATATTATATTTCAGAAATGATTGAATAAGAGAGATGCGATAAGGCTTTTGCCCCATCGCATCTGCTTATGGAAACGTGTTGAGTGCTATCTGATGCTGCCGTCGGCCCTTTCGTGAGCGTCTGCAACCATTTTTTCAACTCGAGCTTCTACATTGGCTTTTCGGCTACTCGGTGCGCTTTGAATGGAAAGCATACCGTACTCTGCGGCGTCTTCGTTAAGGCCTTTATCGTGCAGGTATTGAGCGATTGTCATTTTGATGCGCCAGCCGTTTTTGGAGTCTTGCTCTCCGAATACGGCAAGGTATTCGACCAGAGGCTCGATCGCTTTTTCGGGCTTTTCTTCTGTTTTTGCAAGCCATTGGAAGTCTACGATGGCAACAAAACGGTGTTCGCCTTTTTTGTTTTCGGGATCTTGAGCGAGCAGATTAGCACGAAGGTTTTTTGCATCTTCACTGTGCATTTGTCCGGAGCGTACGAGGAGG
>JBDQID010000312.1:0-3070 GCA_040264515.1 Chlamydiales bacterium | reverse complement strand
GGTTTATAGAAATAGTTTTAGACCACGGTAGTGGTCGTTTCTCTCTTTAGGCCAGCACTTTAGTGCTGAGACAGGATAATAAGAACAGTGTGCCGCGGCAGCGGCACTTCTCTTCTTTTTTAACTTTGAGATCCTGAGAGATGCCACTACCGTGGCATAGATTTCCTTTTCTCTTTCCCAGCACTAAAGTGCTGGGCTAAAGAGAGAAACGACCACTACCGTGGTCTTAAGTAAACTCATCATCTGTCTGAATTCGAGACCGAGCTGTTGTAGGCACAAAAAAAGTGCCAAACTTCAGCCCCAGCACCAAAGTGCTAGGCTAAATTAAGAGTCGAGCTTACGTTAAATAAACGTCTAGCAGTTATCCAAAACCAGTTCTAGACTTTGTTTAACTCGAATTTTAATTTCTTGATAAAGAAATTAAGAGTCGAACTGTTAAGAGTGGTGTGGCTATGGATTAGCGCGTTTGAGCTTTTGGAATGGGGTCTGTTTTGTGAGTGAGAAGATCAGAAAGCTCTACTAGAACATCACGAAGAACTTCCAATGGGCGTTGCTCTGCATTAAAGGTCGAGATAAGGTGAGACGGGTAGCGATCTAAAACCTGCGCTGTTTCTTTGTTATAAACATCAAAACGGGTTCTTAGCACATCAATATCTACATCGTCAGAGCGACGCTCAATTGTTGCGCGTCGCTGTAAGCGACCGATAAGCTCTTCTTGATTGGAAACCTTCAGTACAATAATGTGCTTGATATCAATGTAACTATCAATGATTTCCGCCTGTCTTGCTGTACGAGGAATTCCATCTAAGAGAAGGTACTGTTGCTCTGGAAAGTAACGATTTGTGGCAATAAGACCTGAAACAAAATGACGCCATATTTTAATTGTTACAGCATCGGGCACAAGCAAACCTTTCGAAGCGTAGCTATTGTAGAGCTGTCCTGCTGACGACTCTGGTGAGAGGCCGCGAAAGATATCTCCTGAAGAAAGATGAAACTGGCTACCTGCACTACTAAGGAAACCACCAAGAGTTCCTTTACCAGAGCCTGGAGGGCCAAAAATTAAAATACTACGATATTTTTTTTGATAAGGAGAGATATCGACTGTTTCTTCAGAATTATTCACAACAAAATGCCTTTCAGTATTAAAATAAGGGACAAATCTACAATAATTGTTAATTATGAATCAAGAAAATCTAGAAAAACCAAACTACTACAATCGCTTAAGCTGCTTTATTGCTTAGTATCACCGGAAGCATCAGTCAAGCTCAAACCTTGCTTTCCATAGCTTACAGTAACGAATTAGCGAAGCTTTCACAAAAGAGTTCTCGCTTGGATCACTATCTGGATACTGACTGATTACCGCCTCAATATATGCTAGATGCTCTGATACCTGATTTTCAGATTTAGTTTTGTCTTCAAAAGCATTAAGCTGTGCCTGATATTCCGCATCAAGGATCGCCGTAAGCTCTTTATCACTGACTCTTAAACCGTCCTCATTTTTTTCTTTTCCCTGAAAATGAGCTAAACACTTTGCGAAAAATTCCTTTGCCTCTGCTTCTGCCTCTAAACGCTTAGTAGCTCTAATAAAGATCGTATTCGAACCATCTGAGACTCCGCTTTTCTGATCTAAAGGCTCAGTAGCTCTAATAAAGATCGTGCGCGAAGGGTCTGGGGTTGGGTCTGAGGTTGGGGTTAGGGGGCCATCTTCATCATCGGTGAAAATCAAATCTGCTGCAGCTAAAGAGCCATCGCCTTGACCCTGAGCTGCTGTAGCTTCTGAAGGAACTGACCGCACACCCACTTTAAAACCTTGACCTTTAGGAGGTTCAACAAAGTCTCTTCCTTTTACAGGAGAAACAGCCACACCTAAAGCTCCCGCCGGACCTCCAGGAGAAAGGGGTGATGCTGGCAGCTTGCTCTCCTCCAGCTTAGCTAAATTTTCTATAATTTTTCTGAATAGCTCTGAAATAACATCCGTATGCTCTATTTTTTTATTTTCATCACCTTTGACAAGAGTATGTTTTTCGTAAAAATCTGCACCCTCTAAGTCGTCTAATGAAAATCCTTTACTCTTATCTCCAGCAGCTTGGTCTTTATCATAGATAGCTTGAACCATTTCATTTACTGAATTGGCTACAACCCGCCATGCATCACCAGATTTGTCTAATTTATCGATGTATTGATCTTTACTCTTCCCTGCGATGTGCACCTTTAATCGGTAACTTTTACCATTAACTACGAGCTTTCCTTCATCCGTAAGCTCAATAGCAGCTTTTGAGGCTGTAGCAGCAGGTGCGACTGGAGAAAAAGGAGCGAATGAAGTCTTTTCCTCTGGAGGGAAAGCTCCTGACGGTGAAGAAGGTATTGATGACATTATTTTCTTTAATGTTTGTTAATAATAAAAACGCGTTACACTTATTTTACAAAAAAAATTGTATATATTCAACAATATAATATGTGAAGCTGAAAAACTTAAATCAAACAGCTCTCTATATTTAGTTTAACCTTTAATCTAAGGGTGAGATTATTGTAAATCATGTGGATTTGAAAGGCCTCCGTCGAGAATTTCACCGATGGTTCTTTTAAGCCCATCAATCCCTCTAGAAAAACCGAATTTAACAAGCAAACTATTTAAATGCACTAACTCAGCCTCTAACAAGTCTATCTGGCTCTCCAAATGAGCTATAGTAGCCTTTAGTTCTTTATCGTCTTTCATAACAGCACCTATTAAATAATATTACCACTAAAGTTAGTATAAACATTAATAATTTTTATATCTAGTTTATTAACTAAATCGATGTAAAATAATATTTTTAGTTCCTGTAACTATTAACAATAGCCTTGTTTCCATAACGAATAGCTTGATTTTTTTTGATATTTTCTTATATACTTCAAGCCTTAACTCAACCAAAATAGGATTTTTAGCTCATGGCACAGCTCAAATTTGAAAACAGCGACGAAATTATTGAAATCGAAGATGGTGAAGCTATTACCGAAGTTTGCGAAGAAGCCGGCGTTCCCTTTGCTTGTACTGAAGGTGTTTGTGGGACCTGTGTCATCGAAGTTAACG
>JBDQID010000311.1:0-3072 GCA_040264515.1 Chlamydiales bacterium | reverse complement strand
TAAAAAGCCACGAAAGTGGCTAGCACTATCGAGTTGATGAAGCACATTGATGCGACGGGTACGCTGCCTCTGCCATCCTTTATCCAAATGAAAAAGAAGGCCGTAATGGTTCACATCATTCATCGTCGTTTCCATTTTATCCAATAGAGCTCGTGTACCGAGATACAAGTCTTCTCTGAAAAAGAGTTTTCCCAAATCTCCTTGACCACTTGAAACTCGATTTACAACTTTTTGGACACCGGTAATAATTTCTTTTCCATCTTCCGCCATCTCACGAGCCGCCTGTGCAGCTAGAGATACATCTGAAAAGGAGCGCTCCATTGTCGGCCACACAGATTTAATCTCGTCTCCGAGTACACGAAATTGCGATGCTAAAGAGCCCATGTTATCAACGATATCACGAAGGGTTTCCGGATTATTAACAGCTGTTGTAATATCTTTTAAATTCTCCGCAATCACAGACGCATTGTCGTAGAGACCTGATTTCTCTAATTTATCTAACTGAGACTCTATTTTCAGCATACTTCTGGAAAAATTATCTGAAGACTCTTTAATAGAACCTATCAAATCTATATCAACAGCATGTTCAATAGATTCATCAAATCGTTTAACAGCATTTCGAAGAGCCTTTATTGTAATAAAGATTTCTTCGTTGTTTGTTTCTATAAGAGAGATCACCTGATCCATAGTCATTTCTGCTTTGCTGGCAAGTGAGACAAAATGACCAATTGTATCTTCGACAGAGCCTTGTGCTTTAGCATAAATGATTTCGTTATTCATCATCTTGGGTGTCTGTCCAGGTCTTGGAGGGCGGGGAGCAATAGCGATGGAGCGCTCTCCTAAAAGACCGGAGGTATGTACCGCTATCTTGTCTGTGTCATAAACTGTAACGGACGAGTCAACTTGCAAAGTAAGCTCGTAAATATAGAGCTCTTTTTTAGCACCAAATGTTTTTCTGGCATCTCTTGCTTCACGAATGTGATTAATCGCAACCACTTCACCAACAGGTTTTCCTGCAAAGGTAACGCGTGAACCAACACTGATTTTTTCGATACTGGGAAAACGCACCTGAAGGGTGGTTCCTGCATCTCCAACAGTCGGATGTAAAAACATCAATACCCATACGATAAGGCCGATAGCAGCTACAACAAAAAGACCGATGAACATGTTTTTTAGATGTGACGGTACTGTCATTGTATTACTCCTTCAATCAGAGCTGTTTTGCCAAGTAGCGTATTTTCAAAAAAGTCTACAACCAAAGGATCTTGAATCTGTAAAAATTCTTCTTTCGTAGCACAGTGTGCAAGTTTTCCTTCGTGGTGAAGCGCTAGTTTGTCCCCGACCTTAAGAGCTGAGTTAATATCGTGTGTTACAACGACACTTGTCGCTTGTAAGTCATTTTGAATTTGGAGAATAAGCTCGTTAATTTGCATAGCGGTGATAGAGTCCAGTCCTGTTGTCGGCTCATCATATAGCAAAATCCGCGGGCGGTAAATAATTATTCTTGCAAGCGCTGCACGTTTTTTCATTCCCCCGGAAAGATCCGAAGGCATTTTACTTTGCGTGCCTGCTAAATCTACCATTTCAAGAGCTTCAGCAACGCGGTCCTGAAGTTCTGATTCTGCTATGCGAGTGCCCGTTTCTGGATCTCCGTGTTGCCGAAGATGAAAGGCTGTATTCTCAAAAATATTCATCGAATCAAAGAGAGCTGCCCCTTGGAAGAGCATCCCCATCTGCTTTAAGAGCTGATAGCGATCTTTCTCTTTCATCGTCGTAACACAGCCTCCATCGATCTCAATACTCCCTTCATCAGGTTGGAGCACTGCTATCATATGCTTCAGAAGAACACTCTTTCCCACACCGGATCTTCCAAGGATAACAACTGTTTCCCCTTTTTCGACTCGGAGAGATAACCCTTTTAGGACTTGATGTTCACCAAAACTTTTCCATAAATTCTCAACGACGATCATTACCACCTCAGAAAGCTAATGTGAAGCATGTTTAGAGCAAGTGTCAGCATAAAGTTGGATATAAGAATACAGGAGTAACAAATAACCACACTGTTAGTTGTAGCTCTACCAACACCTGCTGCACCACCAGAGGTTGTCATTCCTCGGTAACAAGAAATTGTGATAATCAGAATTCCAAAAATAACGGATTTAAAGAGACCACTGTAGAAGTCAAAGTGTGTGATATGATGCTGAATAGGCTCGTAATAAGTCATGGGAACCATACCAAAGTAAAAAACGGAGACAAGATAGCCGCCAAGCATTCCCATAAGATTACTGAAAACTGTCAGCAGTGGTAGCATACACATGCCTGCAATAAAGCGAGGCGCTACAAGGTAGCGTAAAGGATTTACAGCCATAGAGCGAATCACATCTATTTGCTCAGTTACTCGCATGGAACCGAGCTCTGCACACATTGCCGAGCCAATACGTCCTGTTATCATAAATGCTGTAAGAACAGGACCCATCTCAGTAAACATCGCCTTTGCAACCATCAGCCCAGTGGCTCCAACAAGTCCTTTATCAGAGAGCTGAAAGAACGATTGCGCTGCCAAAACCATGCCTGTTGAAAAGCCGGTAATCGCAATAACAGGTAGAGATAGCACTCCGATGTTATACATCTGATCTTGAATCAAAGACCAACTCGGCGGGCGACGAAAAACCACAACGAGAGCCTCCAACACAAAAAGAGTGTAGCTGCCAAGAGCTGAGAGCAAGCGCTTTATAGGATCAAACACACTATTTGCCTTTTACGAGTTTGAGATTGCTCATCATAAGTCCAAGCAGAAAAATTGAGTAGTCTTTTCTTCTCTATGTTCAAAAATGCTCAAATAGTTCTAAAGCAAAGACGCAAGCATACTTTTATGCATAAGTATGTTTGCACCTTTTTGTTGAAATTATTTAACGTCAGCTCGACTCTTAATTCCGCCCTGTCGACTGGTTTATAGAAATAGTTTTTAGACCACGGCAGTGGTCGTTTCTCACTTTAGCCCAGCACTTTTGTGCTGGGAGGGGATAATAATAATTGTGTGCCGCGGCCGCGGCACTTCTCTTCTTTTGTAAC
>JBDQID010000310.1:0-3074 GCA_040264515.1 Chlamydiales bacterium | reverse complement strand
TCTCTATGAGATGAAAAGACTTCGAGTCACTCGTTCGGAGAAATTTGAAGGCCCGACAGCCTCTCTTTTGTCATTGGTAGTTTGAATACTGTGATAACTAGAGAAAATTCTTGAAAGGTCTATCGTTTTTTCATTGCGGTTGATAGTGATGTCTTTAAAGAGGAAAGCGGCGATGCTGGCTGCAGTAATAATTAAGAGTAGTAGTTTTTTCATTTTCTAAAGCCTCTTTCGTACTAGTAAGTTCCTCTTGCAAAAATCTGCACATTTTCTGCACGACAGTAGGCCGACAGGCAGCAATAGCCCACGACTGAAAAGTAATTGTTTAAATCTTTTTAATGATGGGTTCGCATAGACGAATACTTGTGCTTCTTTGCTGAGAAATTATCCATAGGTCGTAAAAGTCTTTCATGCGTGTGCTTGCAATATCGAGTTTGATAAGAGATTCTAGCTTTTCTACGATAAAGGTCTCGTGAGTATATCCTTCAAGGATTCCCATAGCTTAATTTTTGATGCTTGGTTATGGATGTGTGGGTAACGTACTAGCTCAACTTAAAGTGCTTATTTTAAATTTGTTCTTTTTCATTTCTTTGTTACAATTCTCTCTATTTTTACTTGTTCGGTTGGTATTACATGATGAAGAAATTTTTTTGCGTTTTTGTCGCCTTTTTTCTCTCCGTATCATGGGGGCTTCAGGCTGCTCCCCCTTCTTTGGGAGCACAGTTACTTTCCTCAACAGACGCTGATCCTGAAGCAATCATTGATCATAGGGTAAATGTCATTAATGGCGATTATTGTGAGGTGATGACAGATCTCGTAATTAAGGGACCTGATGACTTAGTTCTACAGCGCTATTTCAGTAATAGCAACTACGTAACAGGAAAAGATGCTGGGCTTTCTTGGAGTCAGAAAAAAGGAGTGGGATTTAGGAAATCAGCAAATTTCTTCTGAATGTGATTACTATAAGGAAAGGGTCCCTCAAAGTGGTTATGATGCTCTAGGCAACCTTTTACAACTACATCGAGAAGGAAGCTTTGATCCAAGCGACCTTTCCTACGTATACAATAAGCTCTCCCAAGTAACCTCAGAGAAGGGTGACGCTCAACAGACGTACTCCTATGACTCCATTGGAAATCGTCTGAATAAAAACAAAGAGCAGTACACCTATGATCTTCTAAATCAACTTCTCAAAACCCCGCAGGATCACTATGAATACGATCCTAGAGGGTGTTTAAGCAAACGCTCTAGAAATGGTATTGAGTGGAACTTTGAAAGTAATGTTCTAGGGCAACTTGTTCGTATTCAAAAGCATGATAAGACTGTATTGGACTTTTCTTATGGTCCTTTTGGCAGGCGTCTAACAAAAAAACACCTTGATGTTAGCGGAAAGTATAAAAAGAAACTTTCTGTTTCTCGTTACCTCTATCTTGGAGAGCTGGAAATTGGTGTTATTGAAGAAAGCGGAGAAATTTCAGAGCTTCGTTTACCTGGGCTAGCTCAGGAAGGACTTTCTCAAGAGAGCATTTCATTTGAGATACAAGGTCATACCTTAGTTCCCCTATACGATATGCGAGGTAATGTTGTAGCTCTTCTCGACCCTCAATGGCGAGAAGTTGTGGAGTCTTATAATTACTCTTCTTTTGGGGAGGAAAAAATCTTTGACGCATACGGTGATGAGCTTGAAGAATCGGCTTTTAGTAATCCTTGGCGTTATTCAGGCAAGAGACAAGATGCAGAAACGGGATTTTCTTTCTTTGGTTTTCGTTTTTACGATCCCATTGTTGGGAGGTGGATAAGCCCCGATCCAGCCCTTTTTGTAGATGGTCCCAATTTATATGCATTTGCACAGAACAATCCTCTTCATTACTTGGACCGTTTTGGCTTTAACTCGGAAAATAGAAACTCACAAGAATTTGATGATTATTTCTATGGTGAAGTTGAATCACATTGCTTTTGTGAAAGGCATCGTACATGTAAGCGAGGCGGTGATCTTGGACAGATGCTTACTTATGGTCGTGATGATGATCTGATTCTATTTGCTGATCATTTTGAAGACTCTTTTGAGAATAAGTCCCGCTTGTATGACCTAAGTGCTGAGGGTGAGTTTCAAGAGCTTTCAAAGGGAATGATTGGGTTTATTAATGGCATTGATACGCCCTTTGAAGATTTCCAAAGCCATGCAAAATACATTGCTCGTTTGGCAGGAGGCTACAATGTACATGGGGCTTATAATGCTACTCATGGCAAGGCAATAGATGCGTATGAATATGCCTTTAACAGACTGGGTGTTGCAACACCTCCTGTAAGATGTCTTCATGAGAAATGGGATGCTTTTTTTGCTAAAGCAGATCCTGGTGTACCTATACTACAGATTTGTCATAGTCAAGGAGCTGTTTTACTAAGAAATGCTTTAATGAGCTACCCAGTAGAGCTCCGTAAAAGGATTATTGTCGTAGCTATTGCACCTGGAGCTTATATTAGTAAGCGTCTCTGTAAAGATGTGACGCACTATGTTACGAAGTGGAATAGGGATCCTGTTCCCTGGTTAGATCCGAGGGGGTTAAAGAAGGAACATTATAATGTGATTTCTTTGAAATCGCCCAAGAATGCTCCAGGATTTGATCATGGATTTCAAAGTCCTACATATAGAGACGCCTTGATGAGAGAGGCGGATCGTTATCTTACTAAATATGGGAGATAGAATGAGAAAAACACCACTTTTTTTGTTTGTTGTTCTTTCTTTAATGTTTCAATCTTGCTTTGGAGGCTCTGTGGAACAGTTTGAAGATATTGTAAGTTCAATTACTTATAAAACGGGAACAGAAATCGGAAAAAAATATTCGTTTTTGAATTTTTCAGGTATTGGTGGAGGAATGTCTGAAGAAGAAGTTATAGAGCATGAGACTTTAATTTTCCAAGTGAAGAAAAAACTCACAAAAAAAGATGGTGTTGCTCTGATTGCGAGTATAGTGGACTTGCACATCAAAAATATGTATTCTGATCATAGATTATTTTCATATTTAGAAAAGCACCCTTTTACTTATAAGAATATTCGCATTGAGTTGTTTATTTTTGAT
>JBDQID010000309.1:0-3085 GCA_040264515.1 Chlamydiales bacterium | reverse complement strand
GGATAACAATAACATTGTACCACGGTAGCGGTACTTCTCTTTCTATTTAACTTGAAGAAGTTGAGAGATGCCACTGCCGTGGCATGGAGATTTTTTCACCTTTTTCCAGCACTAAAGTGCTGGGCTAAAGAGAGAGACGGCCACTACCGTGGCCTAAAAATGATTATCATAAACCATTAACCAGGATCAAATTAAGAGTCGAACTCACGTTAACTATGATCGATCTTAACTTTCATTCAAGATCACGCCGAAGTTTACCACTTTGCTTCTTCTTTAATTTTAAGATGTCGGGGGAGGCCACTTTCGTGATCGGTATAAATTCAAGGCAGAACAGTTGCTAACACAAAAAAAGTGCCAAGCTTCAGACTGATCAAGGTGTTTTTTTGATCGTGTATGTTTCACTCTGTTCGAACTCTTGCTTATGATCATGCTGCTTTGCTCTCTTTGAACCCACAGATGTATCAATATAATTATTGAGGTCAGAACGCATGGTAAAAAGAAGGCTCAGCTCATACTCCCCAGGAGCGTCTTTTTCGAGATCTAGCAAAATTCTAAAATCTAATGGAAATGTTTTTCCATTAGATGGGGACGCTTTCGAAACAATTAGACTGTCCGTATTACTTATTGCGGAGTATTCACCCGATTCGTGATTGCGCCAGAGGATAGTTTCAAGTGATTTCTGAGTCTTACCGCCGTTTGCACTCATTGACCGGTCAGGTGTTTTTACCAAAAGAGACCAGTCTGCATTGCTATAGACTTTGATGCTTAAAGCACCATTAGCCTCTATATAACCTCTGTCAAAATCATCTTTATTCACATTAGGAAATGTGTAAAGATCACTGTTAAGCGAGAATTTATGCAGAGGAGATACGGAGGCAGAAAAGCCTATTTGCTCGTCTTCCGCACTGAATAGCAGAATTGGGAATAGAAAAAAACAGAGAAGTATACGCATGTTATTTACTCAATCGTAAATTCATAAGCTCCATGGATTAGATCCTCCTCTTCATAATCAATGATCGCAAGGGCTATGTATTCACCTTTGGCAAGGGGAGTTTTAATCTCTTTGGAAAATTGTCTAGTGACCCCAGGATAAACGCTAAAGTAAGGGCTGTTATCAGGAAGAGGGAGCGAGACAATTTTTTCTCCATCTTCATTACGAATTTCAAGATTTCCCTGGCAGCGTAAAAGCGTATCACCAAAGTTCTCAAAGTCCAATGTTAAAGAGAGCGGACTCTCTTCTATAGGCAGACTGACGTTCATATCGACAATATCGCCACTTTTTTCTTGGATACCTGGGGTGAATTCATGGACTCTGATTTCCCAACGCTGTCGAATAAAGATTGCCATATTGACACCGCCTTGCGACTCTTTGATTGGCTTCGGTTTGGAGCTTTGCTCAACAAAAACCTTTGACCAATAGGTACCAGACGCTTCTCTAGGGACAGTGAGTGTTGCTTTGAGAAGGATTTTTTCCCCGGGAGTAATATCGATAAGTCCCATTGGTGAAATCGTTAGCCATTCCGCGCAACCACGTTGTAAAATACCAGGCTCTAATTCGACTTCTTGCCCATTAGGCTCCATCTTAAAATCTTTTTTGTAGATTTTGACTGTAATGGGGTCTTTACTCGTATTTTCTACCTCAATAATTGCCGTTTCAGCCTCACCTTTTGGCGTAGTAAAATCCATTACAAGAGGGGAGACGTAAAGAGACGCTTGAGTAGGAAGAGTGAAAAGTAAGACGGAGGCAAAGAGTGTATAAAAAAAATAAAGCATAATTTAGTAACCTTCAGTCTGTAAGTTAATGGGGTATATCAGAAAATATTTTTTTTTGACAAGTGATAAGAGGGAGCGCTAGGGTAATCAGGTTACAATCATTTAATCCAGCGCCTTTGCGCTCCACAAATGAGCTCTAACGGTCTCTCTCTTGATAAAAAGTAGAGTAAAAAATAATTGAATAAGGTATAATAAAGAGTGAATGGAGTCCGAATTTAAAGGGGGGTGCCTCATGTCGTCAATGGCTCAAGAGAGTGACCAGGTTAAGAAAGCTAGAAAAAAATTAGAAAAACAGCTTAAAGAAGAAAAAAAACGCATCACACCAGAAGCCTTAAATGAGGTTCAAGATAAAATATATCGCTGGATTGAGCGTCATTCTAGGGACCGAGTGAATCTTCGTGATCGTAACATAGCTCTTTACTCTCTCTTCGATACAAACGAACATCCAGCAAAAAGCACAAGCAAATTTGTTCAGCGTTTAAAAAATCAAATTAAAGTGGAAATCACAGAAGAGCCAGAAAAAGCAAAAGAAGCTCTCAGAGCTCTTCGCGGTAGAGTCAGTAAGCAAGACTGAAAGTTCACTCCATTTCTTACTGCTGTCTATTTGTGAAAATTCTTTAAATGAATTCAGGAAGTGGCTTTGAACGGCTTTTAGATTTTATTTAAGATCAGACCGAAGGCCTGAAATTGCAACAGCCCAGGTTTAACGCGAGCGTAGCGAGACGTGCAACCCTGGGTAGATAGAAATATTTTGCATCCTGAAGGGGTGCCATATTACATGCCCTGTTTTATGGCATCCCTTCAGGATGCAAATGTTTTTTTTGTCTAACCTAGGGTTGTACGCCTCGCTACGCTTGCGTTGACTCTAGGCTGTTGCAATTTCAGGCCTTCAGCCTGCTCCGAAATAACCTCTAAAAATCATTCAAGAAAAGCCGAAAAATATCGATGAGCGTATCCGTAAATTCAATCTTGACAATGCACTAGAAGGGGTTTTCAACGTCGATGAAAACAACCTCTAGGCCAAACTTTTGCGCTAAATGTTCTCCAATGCTTCGAGGGCCCACGCGCTCGGTTGCGGAGTGGCCTAGTGCGAAAAAATGGATGTTTTCTTCTTGAGCGATATGCCAAATCGGCTCATCAAAGCTACCGGTAATAAAGCAGTCGACACCAGCATCGACTGCCGCTGTGATTTCTCTGTGGGCACCACCGGAGATCAGAGCTGCACTACTCACACACTGCTTTATTACCGGTAGCTTTGATGAGCCGATTTGGCATATCGCTCAAGAAGAAAACATCCATTTTTTCGCACTAG
>JBDQID010000308.1:0-3091 GCA_040264515.1 Chlamydiales bacterium | reverse complement strand
GTTGAAGTAGAGGAGACCAACGAACATGCAGAAGGTACAATCTTAAAAGAGTTCGTAAAAGGCTATAAGATGGGCGATCGCACGATCCGACCCGCGCGTGTAAAGGTTGCAAAACCTGTTACTGCAGAAAAGCCAGAAGAGAAAGAAATAGAAGAAACAACAAATCATCAAACTTAATTAAATTAAACAAAGGATTTAGCCATGGCTAGCAAGAAAGGT
The DNA here is from genome assembly GCA_040264515.1 of Chlamydiales bacterium. Lineage (GTDB taxonomy): Bacteria > Chlamydiota > Chlamydiia > Chlamydiales > JBDQID01 > JBDQID01. Next base: position 2,872 of record JBDQID010000308.1, on the reverse strand, counting down.
AAAATCATCGGTATCGACTTAGGTACAACCAACTCCTGCGTCTCCGTAATGGAAGGCGGACAAGGAAAAGTCATTACCTCCGCAGAAGGTGGACGCACTACCCCATCTGTTGTCTCATTTAAAGGAGACGAGCGTTTAGTAGGAGTTCCAGCTAAGCGTCAAGCAGTTACAAATACAGAAAAAACACTCTCTTCCACAAAACGTTTTATTGGGCGTAAGTTTAACGAAGTTGCATCTGAGATCGAAACCGTCCCCTATAAAGTAAAAAGCAACTCCAATGGCGATGCTATCTTTGAAGTAGACGGCTCATCGCTTACACCAGAAGAAGTTGGTGCACAAGTTCTAAAGAAAATGAAAGAGACTGCAGAGGCATACCTCGGAGAAGAAGTCACAGAAGCAGTTGTGACAGTTCCAGCATACTTCAACGACTCTCAACGTCAATCAACAAAAGATGCTGGTCGTATTGCAGGCTTGGATGTTAAGCGTATCATTCCAGAGCCAACAGCAGCAGCTCTTGCATACGGACTAGACAAAGATATGGACAAGAAAATTGCCATCTTTGACCTAGGTGGAGGAACCTTCGATATCTCTATTCTTGAAATCGGCGATGGAGTCTTTGAAGTACTTGCAACAAACGGAGACACACATCTTGGTGGTGATGACTTTGATATCACAATCATCAACTGGATGATCGAAGAGTTCCAAAAAGAAAACGGCATCGATCTTAGACAAGATAAAATGGCTCTGCAACGCCTTCGTGATGCTGCTGAAAAAGCAAAAATCGAGCTTTCAGGAACTCAGACAACCGAAATCAATCAGCCGTTTATCACAATGGATGCAACAGGACCTAAGCACCTTGCCCTAACATTAACACGAGCAAAGCTTGAAAGCTTAACTTCAAATCTTGTTGACAGAACAAGAGAGCCTTGCCTAAAAGCATTGCAAGACGCTTCCCTTTCTAAAGACGATATCAGCGACGTTATCCTTGTTGGTGGAATGAGCCGTATGCCAGCTGTTCAAGAGATGGTTCAAGGTATTTTCGGTAAGGAACCTCATAAAGGTGTTAACCCTGACGAAGTTGTGGCTCTTGGTGCTGCGATTCAAGGTGGAGTTCTCACTGGTGAAGTGAAGGATGTTCTTCTCTTAGATGTGATTCCCCTAACACTCGGTATCGAAACATTAGGCGGTGTGCTTACACCACTAGTTGAGCGCAATACAACAATTCCAACACAGAAAAAACAAACTTTTTCAACAGCAGCTGACAATCAGCCAGCTGTAACAATTGTTGTTCTTCAAGGTGAGCGTCAAATGGCAAAAGACAACAAAGAAGTTGGCCGTTTTGACCTAACAGAAATTCCACCATCTCCACGTGGGACACCACAAATTGAAGTTGCATTTGATATCGATGCCGACGGTATTTTGCATGTTTCCGCAAAAGATCTTCAGTCTGGTAAAGAACAGAAGATCCGTATTGAAGCGTCTTCCGGACTTAATGAAGCCGAGATTGAAAAAATGGTAAAAGATGCTGAACTTCATGCCGAAGAAGATAAAGCGCGTAAAGAAGAGATCGAGACTCGTAATGAAGCAGACTCTTTAGTCTTCCGTGCACAAAAATCTTTAGACGAATACAAAGATAAGCTTCCAGAAGCGATCTCTAAAGATGTTCAAGAAAAAATCGACGCTGTCAAAAAAGCTCTTGAGAGCAATAATACAGAAGAGATCAAGAGTAGCAAAGCTGAGCTTGAAACACACATGCAGAAAATTGGTGAAGAGATGCAAAAAGCAGCTCAAGCTGCAGGTGGTGCGGGTGCACCAGGTGCAGGTCCTGAAGCTGCAGCTCCAGGAGCTGAAGCACAACAGCAAACAACTGGAAATGCAGAAGAAAACATCGAAGAGGCTGAAGTGGAAATTCTCGACGGTAACGAGAATAACAAGTAAAGCTTACGCTTGTTTCACTACTGCTTAAAAAGGCCCGGACTTTATTAGTTCGGGCCTTTTTTTATTTTATGCACTCTATACAACAAAAAACCGTCCAAGGAGTACCCCTGGACGGCAAGAAAAAGAGAATAGTTAACTTAAAAATCCTTATTAATTAAGGAACTGCTGTGCTGATTGTACAAGTCCATTTGCTTGACCAATCACTGATTGACTAGCTGACAAGAGTACTTGCTTCTTCGTAAATTCACCTGTTTCAATGGCTAAGTCAATATCACGAATACTACTTTCAGCCTCTTTTAGATGCGAAATCTGATCTCGGCTATAATCAATAAGACGATTCACTTCATTCGCATTATTACCCACATCTGCACGTAAACGATTCAATGTTTGCATCTTTGCATTTATTGATATCAGTCCAAGCGAAGCTAAGTTAAGCTGACTAACATTCAATACAGTAAAAGAGAGTGTTGTAATTGAAATTTGAGTCAGAGTTACTTTCTCTGTTGTCTCTAAACCAATACGTACACTGACATTATTACCAAAAAGAGAAACTCCATTGTATCTTCTATCTTGTAACTGAGAAAATTCATTGTTTAGAGCATTTACTTCTTGATCAAGAGCAATTCGATCTGCTGTTGTTTTGGATATATCCAATGCACTCGCTGTAAGCTCTGACATTCTTTGAGCGATATCCATTACTTGGTTCAGCGTTTCATCTTGCGCTCGTATAAAGCCGAGAGTATTTGTCATACCGTCAACTAACTTATTTGTTCCACGATGTCTTTGTGCCCATTTTTCTGCGACTCCTAGCTCTCCTCCACCATCTTCAGCCGTTGGCATTTTTTCTCCAGTAGCAAGTCTTCTAGCGGACTGAGAAACTCCTCTAATGTTTTGTTGATAAGGGTTGTACAATTGATTAGCTATCGCATTATTT
>JBDQID010000307.1:0-3100 GCA_040264515.1 Chlamydiales bacterium | reverse complement strand
TCTTCCAATAGACAGTCTTCCCATATGGACACGGTAGAAAAGGTATTTGCCATTTCTTTTATTGCCTTCAGTTACTGTATGCCATTGATTAGTTCTGTTTTGCTTACGAGTTTTGTACTTAAATTTGCGATTTCTCCTTGGCAGAGGAAGCATGTTCAAAATAAACTTGATGAGGTTAAGCTGTTTTTAGATAGAATAGATAAGGCAAGTAATAAAGTAGATGTGATTTTGGATGCTTTTGCTGAAAGACCTGAACTTTCGCATCGACATGATTTGAATGAGATTTTAAGGGCTGAAAAGTTAGCTCACTATTAATTGATAAATTAGTATTGGGTGCTGAAAATGCATTTAAAAATTTTACAATTAATTAAAGAATTGCCTTTAACCGTTTAGTCTATTTTAACGTGAGTTGCTGAACTCACGTTGTTTTAAGCATTAATTTCTCGTAAAAAATCTCGTAACCTGCCCTTTCGTAATTTTTCTCTAAAGCCCCCAGGGAGGTACGAGCTCTGGTGCTTGTTCGGCCAGGCGCTGTATGCTTTCTGGGAGGTATTTTTTGTCGACAACGAACTTGAAGGTGTAGTTGCGAAACCAGTCGTGTGTCATAGAAAGGTAGCCATCTTTGCTAGAAGATGTTCCCCATGAGTTTTCCACTAACCAGCGATTAGGTTTCTTTTTTTCTAAGTTTACGCCACATAGGGCCATGGCATGAGAAGAGCGGCTATCTTGAGTTGCTAATCGCTCAGCCTTTGACATTGAAAATGTTGTATCAAAGAGAAGTCCGTAGTCGTAGATTACGGGGTCAAGCAGTGCGAGTCTTTTGTTATAAAACTTTCGAACATCGCAAGAGAAATACACGATGTCTCCGGCTTTTAACGAACGAATAACAGCGCGTTGAATTTTTTTTATCGTAAGATTCAAATAGCTCTCTCTTGATCCTCCGGTAACAGTATCGGAGTTTTCAAGCGTATACCGGTGGTTATAGAGGATGTTTTTCGAAGGGTAGTTAAAAAGAGTGACTTTTTGACTTAAGTCGTAAGGGACATGTTCTTTGTAGAATTCTTTAGGAGTTAAGCCCCTAAGGGTTTTCATCTCTTTGTTCTTTGTTTCATACTGCCAGTCAAAGCTCTCTGGTGGAATTCCATAAGACATACTAATCATGCGGTAAATAACGCTTAAGAGCTCAGTTTTTTTTTCTTGGAGAGCACTTACTTCAGCCCCATTTTCTCCCATTCTTCGTAAAATAAGAGCGTCTTCTCTTAGCTTTCTTTTTAGTAGGAGGTTTAGCGTGTCTGTGTCGCTACTTTGTTTGCTTTCTGGCATCGCGCTTTTTGGCATGACGCCATATTTTTCAATGAGATTACGTGCCATGCCCCAGCCTCCTCCATCGTAGAGAGGTGAGCTAAAGAGGTCGTCATTGTATTGGCTATCTAAGGGCTCTTCTCTGTATTTAATAACCCAGTTCAAAAAGCTGTTAGCTTTTTCAAATTTATCCCAAAAAGCTAGGTGAGATTGAGAGAATTCAAAAGAGTTTGGAAGGGAATACTTTTTTATCATAGCGACGCGCATTGAATTTAGAGCCGCGAAAAGCCAGCATCGTCCGCTATGTTTTTGATCGGAAGCTTTGGGGTGAGGATCGACTTTGTGTGAAAAGAGGTGAGAGGTAGCAACAACGGCAGGGCGATTTAAAGCGAGATCTTTTAAGTGGAGCGATGTCATGCTATTTTGTGTTGCTCTGTATCTTTCACTCTTTTCAAAAGATGCTCTGAATTGACGTGTCATCTCTGAAGAGATTGCTGTTTTATCATCTGTGGAAGATAGTTCCCGACCTCTCCAGTGGACAGCTTTTTTTCGAGCGCGTTTTCCTCGCTTACTTTCCTCTGGACGCACGCTTTCCATTTCGCTTCGAGATCTTTTTAAGCTTCTTTCACTTGTGCTTGGAGCTTGAGATGTCATATGGTTTCCTCCCTAGTTTTTGCATGTAATTTTTTTTTTAAGTGGTGTTAAGGAAAAGTCAAGATAATTGTCTTGGGGCAGTTATTCATTGTGAAATGATTATTAAAAAAATAACGCGGAGACGTGAGGGTGTTGGCATTTTTTTACAGATAAACTTTTTGATGCTCTTTCGCTTCCGTGGCTATCGGTATGGCGATAGCTGGGGAAGTGAAGCGGTATCGCTGCATTTGCTTGCTCTTTGGCGCAGTCTTCTTTAAGGTGTTGGCTCTTGTTGGGATTTATTTTAATTTGAGGTTTTTATGAATTACTGGTTGATTAAGTCAGAACCCGATTCTTATTCAATTGATGATATGCAAAGGGATAAGCGAGAGTGCTGGGATGGAGTGCGGAATTATCAGGCGCGTAATTTTATGCGCGATGAAATGAAGATCGGAGATCTTGTGATCTTTTATCACTCAAATGCAAAACCTCCAGGAGCAGCTGGCATCGTTAGAGTTTGTAGTGAGTCGTACCCGGATTATTCTGCTTGGGAAGAGGGCAGCCCCTATTTTGATCCGAAGTCAACGGAAGATAAACCGCGCTGGATGATGGTTGATGTTGAATTTATTCAAAAATTTACATACTTTATTCCTCTCGCTTTGATTAAAGAGCAAGATGAGTTAGAGGGAATGTTGCTACTTAAAAAAGGTATGCGTCTTTCTGTTCAGCCTGTCGAGAAAAAACATTTTGAAAAGATTAAACATATGGGAAGCGACGCTTCTCATGCATTACAAAAGTAGAGGTATTATATAATGAGGAGTAAAGTAGGCTATTTCACAATGGCATTCTCGTGCATCACTCTGTTACTGCAGGCAGAGACTGTTGTTGTCACTTCGTCATCTCCACATAAGGTGGAAGCTGTTAGGGAAGTTTTTAGTGCGTATCTTGGAAAAGATAAAACGGAAGTGGTTGCGCTTTCAGTGAACTCTGAGGTTGCAGAGCAGCCTATATCAAAAAAAATAGGCTTAAAAGGTGCTTATAATAGGATGAAGGGACTGCCTGCTGATCTAAATGCAGACTATGTTGTTTCTATGGAGAATTACATTTATCATAATAAGAGTCAGAACTTATGGAATGATCAAGGGGTTGTTGTAATGAAAAAAAT
>JBDQID010000306.1:0-3101 GCA_040264515.1 Chlamydiales bacterium | reverse complement strand
AGAGCCGAAGGAGAATCTCCTTCGGCCTTTTTTTTCTACAAGGCAATCCCTCAATTATGATAAATAAAATTTACACACCTGATCTTTTCTTAAGTTCAGTATAAACCGCCAAAAAGGAAAAAAATATGGATACAGTCATTTCTATAGAGGAGAGTACAGCACGTAATATTTTAGAAAACATCTCTGAAAACGAAGAGAATCTAGCCAAAGCCATTGCACGCTCATGGACCGATGAAGGGTTCCGTAGCAGACTTATATCGAATCCTCGCGAAGCGTTAAGTGAGCTCAGTATTAGACTTCCCAAAGACCTTAAAGTCCGCGTGCTAGAAGAAACCCAAGAAAACAGCCTCACAATAAGTATTCCCCGCCGTCCAGACAACGCCTCGTCAATGTCAACCAAAGAACTTCGCAATCTTGCAGCTAGCACAATGCTAACCCTTAACAGCCTTCACAACCTCAGCCATTAATAGTTCGAAAGCTCCAAGAGCAATTCCCGGAATAAAAGCATTCGAATATTTCCAACACAGAGCTGCATGGACGCAAGGCCGCTAAGAAGAAAATATTCAAATTGTTTTATTCCGGGAATTACTAAAAAGTTAATGGGTAGTTTCCCAATTTTTAGACATCCTGCTATAGTGTTGTGACATTACAACTAAGCAAGGAAAAATAATGACCTGTTTTTTAGCAAGCAGTCCACTTTTTGAGGCTTTTTCTCATTCTGATTTCTTTGGAAAACTCATCTTTCTCTCTCTTTTTTTGCTCTCCGTTCTTAGCTGGGCTATTTTAGCATATAAAATCTGGCTAACCCACAGTTTTAGAAAACTCTCTATCGAGTTCTATCACCTCTACCAATCAAAAAAAGAAAACCTTTTTTCTCTAGAAGGCTCTGTACGTCCCCACCCAAAAGAAATCCCAAATCCTTTTTATGAGATCTATAAAACACTCAAATCACAAACAATTCTTTTACTAAAGAAAAACCAATCCTCAGCTCTCTCTGCTGACTCCGCCGTTTATCTTTCCGACGCTGATATTGGCTTTATCGAATCTCATGTATACACTGTTATTTCATCTCTTAGAAAAGGGCTTGAAAGCTATCTTTTCATTCTCTCAACTGTCGTAAGCTTAGCACCTTTTCTAGGACTCCTAGGTACCGTTTGGGGGATTCTCATTACACTCAAGGACCTGCAAGCACACGCTGCTTCAAGCGGCAATGATGCCGTCCTAGTAGGTCTCTCAATGGCTTTGGGGACAACCGTTCTGGGACTTGTTGTTGCAATACCTGCACTTGTAGCCTACAACTACTTGCAAGATAAAATCCGTGATTTTGAAGAAGAAATGGAAGAGTATTCAAGCGAACTATTAGCTGAAGTTGAGCTTCTTTATCGTAAAGTGGATGCGACTTAAAATGCGAACAAGAAGAGTAAAAAAAAATCGCAGAAAATTAAGCGAGCCAACAATCAATTTAACACCTTTAATCGATGTTGTTTTTGTTGTTTTGATTATGTTTATGATTGTAGCGCCTCTCTTAGAGCTCGATAATGTAGAGCTTGCCTCTTCTAACAGAGATAACAGTAAATCCGCACTCAAAGAGAAAAGCTCTATTGCCATCCATGTACGCCATGATAATACAGTATGGTTTAAACAACGACGCGTTACAACATCTCAACTCACAGGCCTCTTAAAAAATTTAAAAGCAAAAAATCCATCCGCAGCACCCCAACTTTTCCATGACAAACGTGCACAATTTGGTACCTATCAAATGGTCAAAGGGGCTGTTGAAGCTGCTGGATATAAAGAGCTAGATGTGATTTTAAGACCAAGCTGATGTTAAAAAAAACAGTATATTTCCTTTTCTTACTCTCCTCTAGGCAGCCAATTGCATCCGCTGTGTTGCTGCTTAGTCTTTGTGCTCATTTACTTTTTCTGTATCTTATTCCTGTTGAGAATGGAGTGAATTTAAGCGCAAAACAGCCTCTACAAATGGTTGTTAAGACAATTCAACTAAAACCCGAAAAAAAAATAAGCCGAGCAAAAAAAAGGACTCCAGTAAAAAAACCAAAGAAAACTAAGCAAAAAAAGCCAAAGAAAAAAATCGTTAAAACGAAAAAACGTGTAAAAAAAATCGAAGAACCTATCGATACAAAAAGCGAAGAGCTACTTGATAACTTAAAACAAACTCTTTCTGCTTTTAAAAGTCCTGAGATGAAAAAAAACCGAAAAGTCCAAAAATGGGACCTTCCGGATAAACTTACCGAACTGCATATTGAAAACCTACAATCTGAGATCCAAATAGAGGCTCCGGCAAACGGCTATCCCAACAGACTTGCCAACCGCCTTAAACGATCTTTAGAGCTACCCGAATACGGGAAAATAACACTCCAAATCATACTTCACAAAAGCGGCAAAGTCCTCAGTATTTCTGTTCTAGAATCTGAAAGCAAAAACAATACGCTCTATATCAAAGAGATCTTACCACGTCTACAATTCCCTTCCTTTAGTACAGCTTTCAGCTCTGAAGAAGAACACACCTTCTCAATTACCCTCGCCAACCAACTCTGAATTGAAATATACCAAAATTGGCCATAGGTTTGGATTTTCTGGCATGACCTTTTCCCGTTTGGCGTTGCGTTCGATCTTGTTAATATGCCAACATTTACTACGATCTCTACGCTTAGCCAAACGAAAAAATCTCATACCAGAAAATGCAAACCTATGGCGAATCTTGGTATACCAAAATTGGCCATAGGTTTAAGAGCTGAATAGTGGAAATAAAGCCTCTCTACTTCCTTAGAGGTGCAAAAGCAGATTTTTTAACAGAAGCTTGCCCCTTTCCTTTAACATCGGAAATAATTTTTTCCGAAACTTCAGCAACCGCACCTTCTAGTTTTTTTCTTTTTCGAACTGTATTAGGAGTTTTTCGTCCCGTGTCAACGACCTCAATAAGCTCTTCAACAGAAAGGACCCGAATGATCTTTCCGGAGGATAACTTTTCATAACTCGTCTCTACCAGGCAAAAAGTATCGCCCCCTGGACTGTTCGTATATTCTTCGCAATTACCAACACATGCTTAAATCGCGCTAATTGGAGAGAAGCGATCGCGT
>JBDQID010000305.1:0-3101 GCA_040264515.1 Chlamydiales bacterium | reverse complement strand
TCTAATTCGGCAAGGTCACCCTCTTTTAAGGAAACCAGATCTGTATCACTTGCGAATGGATAAAACGCTTCGAGCGTTGTTTTAGCGATTTTTTCGGTTTGAAGTAAAACTTGTAAGCGTGCGTGATGTTGAGCGATCTCGTCATTTAGCAGTCGGATTTCTCGATCGTAATTTTCGTTAGCAATTACTCTTTGAGAGTGCATAAGGAGAAGTTTTTTACGTCGTTTAGTTTTTTGCTGAAGAAAACCTGGCCTATTTTTACTACCAATGATCTCTTTAATTTCCTCTTGAGTCTCTTTAAGAAGTTTTTCAGCCTTCCAAATTTCTTCTTCGTCTTTTGCGATATAAGAAACCACTTCTCTAAGAGGGTTAAATAGAGCATCGAATCGCTTGAGAATCATGTGTTGACGAGCTTCGTAAGAGTGCAGCTTAGACTCTATTTGTTCTCTGCTGTTCCCTGTTGCTGTTTTAATCTGTTCTTTTAGTTTACTTATCTCACCTGTTATTTGTTCGCGCTGCTCTTGCAATTCTTGCAGAGCTGTATCGTCTCCTTTTTCTTCCAATCCTTTCAGCAGAGTAAGGTATTTTTGTCTGAGCTGAATTTGCTGCTCTATTTGGGATATAAGAGGCCCGCGTTCGGTAAGATTACGATCTCGCAAGCGATTTAATCTATTCACCACGCGTGTTAGCCGTTTTTTCACTTCGACTAATTCATCGCGAAAACCTGCATTTAGCTCTTTAATAGAGTCCTCAACAGTTGCAAGCTCTGTTAAGGTTTGCTTTGTACGAATTTTAGCTTCTTGTTGTCTGCTACGAGCGAGCTCTTCTTGTGAATGCAGTTGAAAAATCCGACCGACTTCGAGCTCACCGCGCTCTTCTAGCTCTTTGATTTCTTGCTCTATACGAGTCAGTACCGTTCTTTGAGTGTCAAAGAGTCTTTCGTTTTCGTCTAAGACTTTCCTAAGATACGCTTCTTTCGTTTTTAGCATCGTATGAAGCTCGGGAAGCGTGGGCCGCTTACCTCTTCGATAGACGAGTTGTATCTCTTTGCGCAGCATATCTTTACGACGTACATCTGTTTCTGGGTTATTGATTTCCTCGTGATAAAGGGCAACCAATATTTTCACCTGTTTTGGATTCAATGAATTACTTAGGCGGGTACCATCGCTTAAGAAAAACTCATTTAAAATCACGTTAGGAAGGGCTGTATCGATGATATCTCGATTTAAGAACATAAATTCTTCTGGATTCAAGCTGCGTCGCTTGCTTTGATCGTAGTGCTCTTTTGCAATATCTGAGAGGTCTTCGAGATTAAAATCTACGGTACTAAAGAAGGCTGGATCTTGGACCAAGTGATTGAATCTGTTGACAATACGTTCTTTAACAGAGTGTGTTAACCACTCGCTACCTTTATATTCTAAGATAATCTTTCTTAAACCGTCTTCGGCCTTTTCCCAGAGTCTATTAAGAACGGAGTTCCCTCCATTGCGTACATTAGCATCCCTTAGTTCTCTTAAAAGCTCTGGCCACTGAATCGTTGCATCATGAGCGTGAAAGAGAGGAAAGCTTGGAAGTGAAAAAGGTTCTGTAAGGGCTCTTTCGAGTACTTCAATATCACGAGTAAGATCTTTGATATCTTGTTTCGATTTCTCTAGTTGAGCTGTGATTCCTTGCCCAAAGTAAGTGAGGTTTGTGCTCTTTGGTGTATTAAAGAGGCGCATCAAGTATGAGCGAGCTTGGCGGTACTGCTGTTTTTGAAAAGCTGATTCAGCCAAAGCTTCTAGACAGCCTGCGTATTCATCCCATAGTGGAGAGATCGAATCGATTGTTTTTCCTTCGAAAAATGTATCGCCCTTTTTGTAGCCATCGAAGTAACGTCTTCCTATCTGAAAGCATCTCTCAGCGTTATCCATATCGTTATAAAAGCGATACCATCGCCCTAGAAGATACGCTGGGGCTACAACGGTAAATGATTCGTAGTCGGAGACGCCATTGAGTTTTGTTTTTAGAGTTTTGAGAAGTCTTTCATCGAAATAACCACCTTTGCTCTCTTCTTCTGCTATCTCTTGAATGAGCCAGGCGCTCTGCATCAAAGGTTTTCGAATGAGAACTCCATTCTCATAATATTCAATACGGCGCTGTCCGAGTTCTACTAACTGTGCTTCAAAGTCCGCTTTCTCTTCTGGATTGCTAAAGTCTATATGCCCTTCTAGCTCTAGGCGTAAAAGGCCTTCTAGGGCCTCTATCATAGACTCGCTTCTGTCCGCAATATACGGCGCTTGTGCGTGACTAATAATTCTTAGTGGTGTCGATGTTATTTTAACAAGAGTTTCAACAGCTTCGATGAGTTCTTCTTTTAAAGATGAAGGGTGACGAATAGCAAGTGAGGCATCAGCTAACATCCGTGAGACTTCAGAAGAGTCTTCAAGTGCTTGCTGCATAAGATCTTCTTCTGTCTGGGTTTTGTAAAACAGAGCCCAGCTAAAAAGAACCATTAAGAGTGTTAAGACAGAAATTGCTGCAATAATCACTCCATGCGGAAGACTTTGCTCTTCGTGAATAATGGTTCCACGGAGTTCTTCAAAATCGTCATCTAAAAAATCATCTTCGTCGTCTGGTGGCATATTAGCTTTTTATGTTTCTTATGGCAGATCATTTCCAGAGATTCGCAATCTTTGGATATAATTTTCTACAACTTTTGGATTTTTATACGTTGATTCTTCAGGAAATAAGATCAGGGCAAGGCCGGCTAGAATTTCTTCTGGAAAGCGTACCCATGCTTGATTCCACAATACAATCTCTTTAATTTTATCTGGTTCGTTATAATATTCATTTGCAATTGAGAATAGTGTATCTCCTGAGCGCACAAAATGAATTTTAAACGGAGGCGGTTTAATTATTCTAGACTCGCTTAGCTCTTTAGTCGCTTTCTCTTCTGGCTGTTTGATAAGACGCTGAAGAAGCTCGTTACGATGGATAAAATCTTGAGTTTGAGCGATAATCGACTGTTCTTCTTGCTCAAGATTTGCAAGTTCTTCTCTTTCAGCATCGAGTGTATCTTGATTCATTTCCAAAAGATATTGCAATCGAAGCATCCAGTC
>JBDQID010000304.1:0-3106 GCA_040264515.1 Chlamydiales bacterium | reverse complement strand
GGAAGAAAGGAAGAAAGTTAATTCCTATATGGATCTTTCTAAAAAAGCTTATGCTGAAGGGGATTCTGAGTCATTGGAATTAAATTTACGTTTAGCGTTAAAAATAGACCCGATAGAAGCCTCCGCTTTAGGAGCCCTTGGATCTATTTGTGCTGATGATAACCGATTAGAAGAAGCAGAAAAGTACTTCGTAAAGCTAAATGAACTGAAGATGACGTCTAAATCGCACTGGAATATTGGACGAGTACGGGGTCTGCAAAAAAGATGGGAAGAGTCCTTAGAATACTCGTTGATATCAGTTCAGTTAGATCCTAATAATATTATAGCAAGATATGGTTGCGGAGTCGCTTATCATAAATTATCTATGTTTGACAAAGCTATAGAAGCCTTTTCCGAAGCAATAAAAAGAAAACCTGACATGAGTGGGTCTTATATATATCGGGCACATTCTTATGTGGAATCTCTTGAATTTCAGAAGGCTCTTGACGATTATAACCGAGTTGAAGAGATGAATCCGGAAGAAGATACACTTTACTTGTTTAGGGGAACATTACACCATCGAATGTGTCATTATAGTCAAGCTGAATATGATTTCTCGAAATCGATTGAAAAAAATGAGCAGCGGAGTACTAGTATAGGGAATAGAGGACGTCTTTATGATGATTGGGCAGATAATTGTTCTGCAGATAGAGTGGAAGAATTGTTAACAAAGGCTATTGATGATTATGAAGAGGCTTTCCTTTTGTGCCCAGGATCACGAACATCTCAAGATGAGTTGTCTAACTTGTTGAGAAAAAATTTAGAGTGGGCACAATTGCGACTTGCAAAGCATCGCAATCAAGCGTTAACAGATCCAGGTCCAAGCGTCGATTCTATTGAACTTATTATTGATGAGGCTACCTCTACATTAAGAAGCAATCCTGATAAGATCATGAGAATGCAGTCTATAGCGTCACTTGTTCATCTGATATCTGATGGAAAAATTAATCAAACTCAGGAAACTAAGATAGAAGTGATCTTAAATGAAAAAAAAGGTAGATCACGTTTGGGGTTTAGATGTTGTAGTGGAGACAGTTCAAAAAAAGTTCGTGAAAAGGCTAAATATGCCTTAGAGGCTCTGAAACAGCACCGGTTTAAAAAACTTTCTTCCCTAAAAGGGAAAGAATATTCCGTAACGCAAATAGAAAGAGAGCTTAAACGTATTACCGAGTCTCCGAAACAAGAGATTAGACAAGAGTCTTTAGAAAGACTTTCAAATATGAGCTTGGGAACCATTTCTCCTGCAAGCCGTAATAGTATTTTAGAGGCTTTAATTAATGTTATTAAAAATGACAACTATGAAATGGGATTACAGGCGATTGTAGGGTTAGGTCAACTAGCTTCAGGACATATTCAACTAATGGGTCCTGCCCAAAGAGAGAAATTGGTAGAGGCTCTTAGATGGGGAATGGCAACTAACCCAGGTAACAAGTATATTGAAATGGCTGTTAAAATTTCCTGCATCCGCGTGTTAGGAGCTTTAGGTATTGATGTCGATAGAGAAGATGCGAAAAAATTACTACTAATTGCAGCGAGATATGCAGCACCTAAAATTGTCAATGTCGCTTCTGGCGGTATTTTGTAAGTAGAAGTTTAAATACCTCAAACTGATTTTGTGTTGCAGCGATTTCTATAGCTGTTTTTCCTTGATAATTTAATACATCGACTTCAGCACCGCTATTCACCAAAGTATAGGCGACATTAAAGTATCCTTCTTCTGCTGCAATATGAAGCGCTGTATTGCCTTTAAAGCATTGCTTATCGATTTCAACACCGTATTGGATTAATATTTTTAAAATTTCGGATTGATCATTATAAGATGCTATATGAATAGGAGCTATTCCTTTTCCTTGAAAATCAATACCGTTTAATTTTGCTCCCGACTTTAACAGTAGTGATGTCACCTCGAAATGTCCGTTTGAGATGGAAAAGTGAAGAGCTGAACCTCCTATAAAATTAGTCTTATTTATTTCGGCGTTTCGATTAATCAATAAATCAGTGATATCTAAATATCCCAATCTTGCTGAACGGATTAACGGGGTAGCTCCTTCAAAGTTAGCCTTGTTTAAATCAGATTCGTTATTAATAAGAAGCTCTACAATTTGAAAATGATTATTAGAGCACGCTGCAAAAAGAGGTGTTTCTCCTATCAGATCTTCAGAATTTAATTCAGCTCCTTTGTTAATCAAGAGTTTAGCGACATTGAAGTGTCCTTGCTCTGCAGCGATATAAAGTGCTGTTTTCCCCTCGAAATTCGGATGATTTATTGAAGATCCTTGATCAATCAAATATTCTACTACATCACTACACCCGTAAAACGCAGCTCCAAAAAGAGGTGTTAGGGCGTTTTTTTGCGCCAAATTAATTTCAGCTCCCTTTGATATCAGCAGCTGAATTGATTCCATCTTCCCAGTTAATGATGCATGAAAAAGAGCCGTCTCTCCTTTATTATTTAATCGATTAGGATCCGATCCTTTACTAATTAAGAGTTCTAATATATTGCAATGCCCTTTAGCAGCAGCGTAATCTAAAGCCACACAATCTTGATAATCACCTACTGCTACGCTTGCTCCAGTATTCAATAAAAGTTCCACGGTTTTTACGTTTCCATCTTTTGCAGAAAGCATAAGCGGTGTATTTCCATAATTATGTGTTCTAGAATTTAGATCACATCCAGAAGTAATAATTTTTTCTAGAATTTTATTTTTTTCTCGATAAGCTGCTATATGTATAGGGTAATAACCCCCATAAATGAAATTCAACCCCTCCTCTTGATAAGCAAACTTGATTTCGAGTTGGCTTGTCTCAGTCATCTCTTTGTCACTAATTACTTCTATTAAAATTGAGATCGGAAGGTTGTTATATGTAGCTTGGTTCAAAAGCGTATGAGTCGGATGAGTTACGATAGTCGAAATATTTTCTTTTGTGATCTTATAAACGGACCTATAGTTAAAATGATTTGGTTCATACCAGTAGAATGTTCCGGATCTACAAAAAACGACCCATATATGATCACATGTAGAGATGAAAACAGCTTTTGATTCAAAAATATCTCTTTCTAATATCT
>JBDQID010000303.1:0-3107 GCA_040264515.1 Chlamydiales bacterium | reverse complement strand
TCACTATGCAAGCAGACAACATCGAAGAGTTCCTCTCATCACAAAATGTTTTTTTTGAGGATAGAGAGTTTTATCCAAAAGTATATCTCTATCTTGCTAAAAAACGACGAAACTCTTTGAGGCAAGAAGATCCACTAAACAAGGTCTTACTGGAAGAGTTTTTCGAAGTATCTCAAGGGATGGAAAAGACTCAGATTCAAGAGGCGTGTTCTTTTCGAAACGCAGCTAGAATGCGTGAGCTCGCAAATCTTTTGATTGATGATAAAGGAGAGCTCGATCGTATTTTACTTAAAAGAGCGGTTTCTCTTTTAAAAGACAATTTGTATTTTTTGGCTCCAGGACGTCATCATGACGCTCCACGGCAAGAGCACGCGTTGAGGGTTTTGACTCTTTTGTTAGAAAAGAAGTCATATGCGCAAGCTTTGCGTAAAATTACAAAGCCGATTTTCCACCAGCATGCAGACGGTATTATTCGCGATACACTTCAGCTTCCCGCAAAGGTTGTCTTAAAGGATGCGCACGCAAGAAGGGCAGCTCTTGCGGCTTGGTTGACTTACCTTAGGCAAAATGTCGGTTCTTGTTTTGCAACAGCACCTGCAATCATTATTCAAAAGGATCAGCCGGATCGGTTTTTAGATGATATCTATCAAATGTTGGCAGTTGGACGCCTAACGCGAACTTTTGGGGGTATTGAGTATGTAGCTCCAATGAGTCCTAGTTGGGGGATTGGGGATCTTAAAAGACCGTTTGTTCTCTACGCTGCACTTCCGATAGGTAGAGCTCCTGGGTTAAATAAAGCGCTTAGAGCCAGTGGAATTTTTAAAGGGTTGAATTCTTCGAAAAAAGTGTATCGGGAGATTCAAAAGCGAGTATTAGCGCTTTTTGGATTGAAAAAAGGAGACGGAAAGAGCGTTCTTACAAATCCAGAAGAGTTGTTGCGTAGGCTGCTTTTAAAAGAAAACGGTCTGACCCAGAACGATTTAGATGAGTACGAGAAAAAACCAAAGAGAATGATGTTTGCAGGTTTGATGGCAGCGAAGTCAAGAAAGGGTGCAAGCGGTTCCATCGCGCTTTTTGTAGAGCAGTTTGAGTCGGCAAAAAAAGCGTTTAAGGGTTTAACGGATAACGCTCTTTTAAAGTCATGGGAGTTTACCGTTGCCTCTTTTTCTGAAACCAAAGCGGAGTTTTCTCGCTGGAATCTTTACTCAAGTCTTGGTCTAAACCCGGACGATCCAGGTGGAATTGGAGAGCTTATTTTTGCTTGCTTAAAAGCGGAACTCGATCGAGCAAATACAATGGTTCACGATCTGAATGATAAATACGAGTCAGTTTATACTCAGGTAAAAGCTTTGGAGGCGCGAATTAAAAGGGCCGCTTCGGAAAAAGAGTTAAAGTGGCTAAATGCGGAGTATCAAAATTTTGTAACAGATATGAATTTAGTTTTAGAGCAGCGCAATTTATATCACAATAAAGCTCAGCGTTGGGCGAATATGTATAATTTTTTAGTCTCTCAGTATGAAGGGCTCTTTCGCGACTATTTTCAAGAGATCTATGATGCCGATATGCATGATGTAACAGCTGATCTCTACGACGATAGCCCTGCTGGATTTCGCCTTGTTTTTAAGCACGGAAGAGCAAATACAAGCCTTTGGACGCAAATTCGCAGCTCTACGGAATTTATTGATTTTTTGGCTGAATTTTTTACGAGGAGTGAGTCGGAAATCACACGTCTTGACGAGCTCTCGGGAATGCAAGAAGAGTTGTCTCGCTTGGTTACGCTGATTATTACCCATATTCGAACGGATGTTTTTTTAGAAACAGCTCTTTACCGCATGGCGAAAGTACACGGTGGAAAGTTGATTGAAAATCCACTTCAGAATTTGGATAAGGTGGACAAAAAACCTTGGGTATATACTTCAGGGGGCACTATGAACCATTTAGTTAGTTGCTATTATGGAAAAGAAGAGCTTCCAAAAGAGCAGTCAAGGTGGGTGGAGAGTCCAACAGAGCTGTTTTCTTTTTTTCTGGAAGTTCTAAAAGGTCTTCCCAGAAAAATCGGCCAACAGTTCGTTGAGAACTCGGACTCCTCTATGCTTATTCACTCCCCAACTCACGCTTTTGTCTTAAAGCCGGGTTTTGCGCCCTTTAGAGACGGCTGGCTTGATACTGGCTATACATATACTTGGATTCGAGACAGTGTGTTGATTCCAAGTAGGCATGTTTTACACGCACTTGTAATAGATGATTCGATGGTTCAAGAGTTTATAAAAGAGGTCGCAAGGCGTTTACAAAGCCCTTATAACGACTGTTTTGTGCAGGTTTTTTCCTCCCTTCGAGGAGGAAAGTCCGCAAAAGAGTTGCGCAATGAAATTCTCAATGGAGTTCTCTCTGAAAGACGTTTGTATTTACATAACCGCCCTGTTGTTTCAGCGGATGAAATTGATAGTTTGCTTTTTTCTCTCTTTCCCATGCATTTAGGGCGCAATATCGAAGAGGTGATAGAGGAGGTGATAGCTCATCTTGAATTGCCCGGGGAGATCAAGGGTGGAATGCGTGAGGCTTTTTTAAGACTTTCTTCTTCTTTAAGCCAATATAAGGTGGTTTCAGCAAAGCGTTTGCAAGAGATGATAAAGTCTCTCTATCTTATAGCCACGCGCTCGCTAACCTCTTCTTTTAATCTTCATAAAGGAGTTGCTGACACTCTTCGCGCTTTAAAGTATCAAATGCCGCAGCCTGTTTTTTTTGCCGATAGCAACTGGACTAAAGAGTATTTTGCCTTTGTTGTAAATCCTGGGACTGAGGAAATTGAGTTTTGGATGGTGGATGAGACGGGCTCGGAGGGGTCGCCTATGAGTCGATGGATTAAGTGGTTAGATGGATCTCATAGAAGTCCAAACTGGGGAATTTATTCAAACCCTACAGAGTACGGGGGATGAGTTTAAAAAAAGAAAAAAGCCTTGAGAGATGTTTTTCAGTGCTATTTTTACAAAATAGACTGTTTTTAAAAACAAGAGGAATAAAATGATAGCAAAAAAAGAAGGGATTAAATATAGTCTCCGTAGAATTGTGAATTTTTTCATTCAAAAACGTACGCATAGCATATTCTG
>JBDQID010000302.1:0-3111 GCA_040264515.1 Chlamydiales bacterium | reverse complement strand
TTGTAATTGTTGTTCGAAAAAAACAGCCCCTGATTCTTCTTTATCTCAAATTTTATTAGCTGGAAATCCTTCTATTCGTGATCGAATGGATGAAAAAACACGGACTCTTTTAGAGAGAACGGATTCTCTGTTTAAGAAGATGGCTAATGAAGGTGAGCTTACAGAGGCGGAGTTAGAGCGATTAGGTACAGATCAACTAGCACATATCAAGACTCTTCGAAACCAGAGAAGTTCTTCAGCTTCACCGACGATGAGAGGTAAGAGTGTGCGTGCTCGTTTAGCTTATAAGCTTGCTGAAAGGCAGCGTTTAGCTGAGCAGAAAAAAAAGAAACAGCGAGCTTCTCATTCAAGAGATTGTGAGGGAGTTGCTCTATTTTTAAGTGCTGTAGAAAGTGAGGCAGCTGCAAGCGTTCGAGAAGAGCTTCTTAAGAAAGAAGAAGGTTCTTCTACCTGTTCTCCGGCAGAACGAGCACGTAGAGTTCGGAGAAATAGGAGAAAAAGAGAAGCGGCTAAACGTCGAAGAGCAGAGCAAAAAGCACGTGAACAAGAGAGGCATGAGGCTTTAGAGCGCGAAGAGCAGATAGCAATGCGGGCTGCAAAGAGGCTTGAAAAGCAAAGGATTGCCAAGCAGAGAGCACTTAATTCTCGACGGGTTTTTCTTGGAGGAGAGAGTAAGGTTGCTGCAGGAGATGGAATTGCACCATCTTTAACAAGGTTTGATACACCCTTAGAGCTGTGTAGGCAAAAATCTCAAGGGGTTGCCGCTCGTTGCATTTATGAGGACACTACAGAAGGGCGCTTTTCCCCAATACAGTTTTTAAGCTCTTTTGAAAATGAAGATTTTCATGCTCGCTCGGCGGGGCTCCTTTTTGGAAGAGGACTTGGCTTTGGTAGTATCAATAGGTTAAAGGTGGAAGGATTAGAATAGTTCAAGTTTGTATGATTTCTTACACTGCTATTGCATGTGTATTAAGCTAGCACAGGAAGTTTAAAATCCATCGAGCTGAATCTACGATGCGCTAAGGTATTTGTCGATGCCTTTTGCAAGACCCCAGGCGATTTTATTTAGTTGTTTGGGGCTTTTCAATCTTTTCATTTCTCTATCATTTGATAAAAATCCGCCTTCAACGAGAATGGCAGGGACATCTGGTTTTCTGATAACGTAGAAATCTCCTCTCTTCACACCACGGGAGCCCATGTTGGCTTGTTTGGTGATTTCGAAAAGAGCTCTATGGGCGAGTTTTTTTGATTCGTGAGCTCTTTTTTTATTGCCGTCAGAAGTACTATAAAAAATTTCGACGCCTTTCGCTTTTTTATTGGGAGCGGAGTTGTAATGGATGCTAATGAATAGATCCGCTTTGCGTTTTTTTGCGATTTGCACCCTTTTTTTTAGAGGGATGTAATTATCGTTATTTCGTGTTAGCGTGACTTTATAGCCTAAGTCTTCTAGATGATCTTTGAGCATTAAGGCTGTGACGAGAGTAAGGTTTTTTTCGAGGTATTTCTTTGTGTTAGATTGTGTTCCACCATCGTTGCCACCATGTCCAGCATCGGCTGCAATCAGAACGTTCTTTTTTCTGACATCGTTTTTATGTAAGCCGAATCGCTCGTGATGAGGACATTTTGTAGCACAAGATGTGAGAATGAACAAGAATAGAAGAAAAAAGGTGGATCGCATATAGCCCTCTTTTTATACAGTAGCCACAGTTTTGTTTTGGCTCTTTAGAGCGCAGATTTCTTTGGCAATCTCTGTGTCACTAAAGGGTAGTGTTTGGTGAGAGTGCTCTTGATACATTTCATGCCCTTTACCAGCAATGAGTACGACATCACCAGGTTTTGCATTGGAAATGGCAGTGGAGATCGCTTTTCTGCGATCCAATTCAACGTAGCAGCTGTTTTTTTGACGAATACCGGCAAGGATATCTTCACAAATTAGTTCAGCGGGTTCGTTTCTGGGGTTGTCGGAGGTAATGATTGTAAGGTCTGAAAAGTGTTCGGCAATTTCTCCCATCAGAGGACGCTTTCCTTTGTCTCTGTTTCCGCCGCAGCCGAAAAGGGTGATGAGTTTTTTCTTCTTGATTGCTTGTAGGCATTCTAAGACGTTATGTAGGGCGTTTGGAGTGTGTGCATAGTCTACGAAGATATGGATGCCAAGATCGTTTCTAACGGGCTCTAATCTTCCTGGAATAGGGCTAAAGAGGGGGAGGATCTCTTGGAGTTGTTCAAGGGTTGCGCCTTTGTGAAGTCCACAGCCGATGGCAGCGAGAGCGTTATAGATGTTGTGAATTCCGATAAGAGACCAGGTAAAACGTTTTGTGACACCTTGGTAGCTAACATCAAAAACAGATTTATCTATGGACATGCTTACAGGTTTTGCAAGAAGGTCTACACCGGTTTTTAGTCCATAGGTCATTATCTCCGCTGTAAGCTCTTGAATCATTGTTAGTGACCATGGGGAGTCTGTATTGACAATGGCTAAGCTATTTTTATTGTTGTTAATCGATTTAAAGAGCTTAGCTTTTGCTTCAGCATACCACTCCATATCGGGATGATAGTCTAGGTGGTCTTGTGTTAGATTAGTAAAGATTGCAACATCGAATTCGAGCTCTTGGACTCGATTTTGATCAAGAGCGTGGGAGGAGACTTCCATGACAGCAGCTTTGCAGTCGTGGCGGATCATGTCTCTGAGCATTTTATTATTTGTAATGATATCAGGAGTTGTTCTTGTTGCAGGGAAGTGGTTGTCTCCGACGATATATTCGATGGTGCTGATAAGGCCTGCACGTTCATTTAGGGAGTCTAAGATATGTTTTAAGAGGTATGCGGTTGTTGTTTTCCCGTTTGTTCCTGTGATGCCTGTTAAGAAGAGTTCTTTGCTGGGTGATTGGAAAAATAGTTCGGCGAGTTTTCCTTCGATGTGAGCGATGTTGGGATGAATGATTTGGACGACGTTTTTGATGAAGGGGTCGTAGATATCGGTTAGGATGGTGGATGCTCCGCCAGCTAGGGCTTCTGATATGAAGTGGTTGCCATCATGGGAGAGGCCGATCTGATGCGCAGCGCCCGCGCCACTGTCACGGACGCGCCCCGGCGTGGCCCAGCCTTTCAGGC
>JBDQID010000301.1:0-3121 GCA_040264515.1 Chlamydiales bacterium | reverse complement strand
TTCCAGATACGGTTACTTCGTCTTCTTTATTTTCAGCCACAGCGCTCTCTAGCTGTTCTGTATGAACAAGAGCTGGAAGGTGAAGGAAGTGAGATGCGAGTAGTCCTGTCCCACAGTGGCTTGGGACTGCTGTTAGAAATCCGAATTTTGGAGAGAATGCGTAATCGATGTTTTTTCCGATTTCAGTTTCGATTTGAATAAGGAGATTCCACGCTTTTTCCATCTCTCCTTTACAATTTAGGATTTGTAGTTGGAGATGCTCACGAAAATTAATAATGCCTAAAAATAGAGATGTTTTATCTAAAAAAAAGGCTTCTCCGGTATGAGCTTGTTGGAAGCTTTCGGCTGCCAAAAAGTGCTCGTAGAGGTACTCTTTTTCTATGGGATCCATATCTTCCGCATTGAGAATAAAAGGCTTTTCGAGAAAAGGGAATTTTTTCTTAATGGTTTTTCCGATGAGATCTACAATCTGTGTTCTTTTCTCAGAATCTAGTTTTCCAGGGAATTTAAATTTTGAAATATTTCTAAACAACTTTAGCGAAGAAGAGAGCCAAATATTATTGGGATTTTCAGACCAAGGAAGAGGCTGCTTGATGAAAGAGTGAAGCTTATTATTTTTTTTCATTCGAGGACTCCGCATTTTCGGTTTGTTCCGTCAACTCTTTAATTTGGTCTCTTAGCCATGCTGCTTGTTCGTAATCTTCTTTGAGAAGTACTTCATTTAGGGCTTCATTTAGGGCAATGAGTCTTATTGAAGGATTAATCTCCGTGCTTTCTCCCGGAGATCTTCCGATATGAATAGGCATAGATTTTTTCGACTTCTCAGAAAATAGACGTTGGGAGACTTTATTGGATGCTTGCATTTCCATGATAAGAACATCCGCAAAGACATCGTAGCACTCCTCGCACCCAAGAGGGTTACCCGTACGAACGGTTTCTAGATTGGTATCGCAGTTACCACAGCACAGACCAGCTGTATTGCCCAATTGGGGCTCAGAATCCTCTGTGGACGCTATACCGTGCATTCGTTGTTGAAGGATGGGACATTCTGCGCACATGCAGGTATGGACGATGTTATTGTTGACTATTTCGGTGTATTGAACAGCGATATCTTTTTTACACTCGCTGCACTCCAAAGGCCTCTCTTCCATAGGACGACTCTTACCAGTTAAAATCAGGTTAATTACATGGTACGAGATTATTCGAAAAAAAGCAAAGGGGAGAAAAATCACAGCTCCATTTGATATCGGCGATTTGTTGATAGATAGGGAGGCGATTTTGATAAAGTTTTTCAAAAGAAGCTTCAGGATTCTCTAAAGAGATGTATGATGGAAGGGGTGGGGATAACAGGCGCTTCTTTAGAACTGCTTTTTTTGTATCAAGATAGATAAAGAGACTTCGGCTTTTAAGACGGTTTAGATTTTGAGGGTTGAGCAAAGTACCGCCTCCGGTTGCTATTACAGTACCGTCATATCTTTCTAACTCTTTGATCGCTTTGGTTTCGAGTTTACGGAAGTAAGCTTCACCAAAAAACTTGAATATTTCACTGCACGTCATAGGGCTATGGCGTGCCATACATAAATCATCGCTGTCTATAAAGGGGACTTCAAGCTTTGATGCAAGTTTGGCTGCAAGAGTTGTTTTACCAGCTCTTGGAAAACCGATCAGCACGAGGTTCATCGGATATCAGCCCCAACGCTTTTAAGATCTTCAAAAAAAGATGTAAAACTTTTTGCTACGCATTCGGTGTCGTCAATACGACTCTCGCCTTTAGAAGCAAGAGCTGCAATACTAAGCGCCATGGCAATACGATGGTCGTTATGAGAGTTTAGTTGCGCTCCATGAAGAGTGGAGGGATGGATAATAAGGCCGTCTTCTTGCTCTTCGATACGAGCCCCCATTTTACGAAGCTCACAGCTTATGGTTTTGATACGATTAGACTCTTTGTTTTTGGCGATAGCACCGTTGTAGAGCACGGTTTTTGTCGATGCAAAGCAAGCGAGAGTTGCGAGTATAGGAAGGGAGTCAATGGAGTCATTAACATCGATACTGCATCCTTGGAGCTGTTGAGGGCCTTTAATAAAAGCCGTTCCACGGTTTTTATCTATGTTGATTTGAGCTCCCATTCTTTGTAAAATTTGGATGAATTGCTTATCACCCTGAGAGTCATCAAAGTCGAGATCGGTGATTTTTATCGTGGATGCGGTAAGAAGGGCAGCTGAGAGGAGAAAGGTAGTAGAGCTAAAATCACCTGGAACGGTGTACTCAAAGCCGTTGTAGAGTGAGGGGCCATTTAGGGTGTATTGTTTAAAGCTTTGGTTGTTATAGCTGATACCGAGCTTGTCAAACCAAGCAAGAGTTAAGGCTACCCACGGCTTTTCTCCGGGATTTGTAACATGGATTTCTACTTTTCCTGGTATGAAGGCAGCTGCCATTAGTAAACCTGAGACTGGCTGAGAGTCGTCTCCTGAGAGTGAGGTGGTACCGGCTTTTAAAGGGCCCTTGATCAAAAGAGGTGCGTAGCCGTTATTGAGGCTTTCAGCTTGGCAAGAGAGGCCGTTAAGACCATCGAGAAGTGGTTGTATCGGGCGGCTACTCTGAATGGAGTGGTCTCCTGTAATGAAAGTTTGAGCGCTACTAAGAGCTGAGATAGCCCCGACAAATCGCAGTACTTGTCCGGAATTGCCAGCATCGATGTTTCTGTTATTTCTTAAGGGAGAGCCTGCGCATCCTTCGATTTCAATGTGTTGTTTCGATGCATGGATCTTAGCGCCTAGTTGCCTGCAAGCGTCGAGCATTGCTGTCGTATCGGGAGAGTGAAGGTAATTAGAAATTTGGCTCGTTCCCCTTGCCATACTTCCAAAAAGTAAAGCTCGCATTGTATGCGACTTAGATGGTGGCGCTGTGATGCTTCCCTTTAGTCTGCTACGCGCGAGAATGCGGTGTGTCACTGGATACTTTGTGGGTAACTTTCATTTTAATGGGGATTTGTTTGTCGTCTTTTTTTAATGTTCCTGAAAAAGATTGGTGAATTTTGGACTGGTGCTGTAGAGCGTTATTGCGGCTCCAGGAAACTTTTCCACTAAGGTGACCTTTAACATGGACCTCTTCGCCTTGAGAG
>JBDQID010000300.1:0-3143 GCA_040264515.1 Chlamydiales bacterium | reverse complement strand
GGACGTAGAGCTGACTACAAAAAAAACAAGAGTAAAATCTACTTAGTGCTTCTTTAAAAATCTAAAAAAAGAGTAAAGCACCTCTTCGATAACTTCTCTTGTTGTAGCAAACTCATTCTGAGCAGCTCTACGAAAAATTTTAAAAACTAAGGGGCTTGGATCCTTGGCGTAAGTGTCCAATTCAAAGCAGACCTCTATCTGCCTATCTTTCAGCTTCATTTGATAACCTACATCATACAAAGCCTCGATCGTTCTCATATAATCATCTAACAATAGATGAACTTCTGATCGATAATTAGCGTCAAAGTCACCTGAATCTAACGCTCTTTGAAATGCGTGCTGTGGCGCTGGAAACTCGCTAATGCATCGCATATTATGGTAATACATCCAACCAAGAGTGTACGCTGTAAATCCTCTTCTAACGCCCTCTTGTAACAAACAGGTTGCAAATTTAAGCGTACGGAGAGCGCCTACTGGACATGAAGGAAACTGCGTACGAACCATTTGCGCGTCTCGCTCTGGATCCATCGAAAAAATCAAAGCTTTCTCTTCTTTATTAAAAGAAACTCTAGAATGCCTCCAAAATATCCAACAAAAGCGTGCAGGATCACCCATATCGCGAGAGAGTACAAGGCCGTGATCAATTGGGATTAGCTGTTTTCTATTTTTTGAACATAGAATATTCTGAGTCCCTCGGTCGGTATTAAGTAATCTTAAATCTAAAATGGCCATGCGAAGAACTTCCGCTGAATCTATCTCTTGGAGCATTCGATTGAATTCTTTTTTTGGAACATCTTTTAAATTTATTGAACCATGTTGATACTTCTGAACAGAACCCCATTTAGACTTATCTCTCCCTTCAAACACCTCCGAAGTAAAGTGCGTCATATATGTTGGTGGGACTCCGAGTCCTTTTCCGAGAAGGTATGCTATGCACTCTCGAAAAGCACTCTTTCCAGGAGCAATCGCCATACGCGGTGGCAACTTATTTTTTTTCTGAGGGTTAAAAAAGCCGCGCTCCCCTTTTTTTGGCTTAAACACTGACTTTGGACTTTTTGAATTCGCTCCCTTTAAGAAAAAAATGCTGTTAACGCCTTTTACAGCTCCCGCACAGCTACTCGACGGCCTTAATCTCTCCCTTCTTGTATTCGACAACTCCCTGTTTTTGGCAATTTTCAACGCTTTAGAAGATTCAACAAGCCAACCGATACGGTTAAAATCCTTTAGTACATAAATAGCTCTAGATATAAAAGCTAGCCCCTCTAGATCCTGTCCATCAAGGCGTCGCTCTAACCCCGCAACCACATTATTTAAAAAAATTGAGCGTATCAAACTAAGCTGAGCTTCTGGAGCTCTTTTGATTATGCTTTGCACATCTAATCGAGCAACAGCCTTGTCTAGAGAAATTAAGACTACGCTATGTATACGCAACAACTGTTTTTTTGAAAAGGTAAGCGCTAAGACAAATAGAACTTTTTCTCGGACTCCACTAACTCTACTATGAAACTCTGCAACAGCTCTTTCTTCTCGCTCTAGGTTCCGTTGTCGAATTCTTTGCTGCTGCCTTTCTGTTTTAACACGTCGTAATTGATATGCTTTCCTTTGCAATCTCTTCTGTTCCCTGGGTTGTCTATGCGATACAACTTGCAGTGCTGCTAATCTTACATTATGGGTATTAATTGAAGATTGTTCAGTTGATAGGGGGAATGATTTGTAGCGTTTTCTTGTTACAACTATTGGAGTGTAATATGAATCATTTTTTTTATATCCATTCTGAATAGCTGGAAGCTGAGAGTGAACGGACGATTCAACGCGACTCAAACTTCTTCTTCTACCTACATGCTGAGGGGGGATAAAAGGGAGTAACTCTTTTTGATCTAAGGAGCAATGTCTACAAGCCATGATATGAATTCTTCTGTTAAAATTTATATTTTAAACCGTGATATAACTTTCATTTCCTATACACGACTGAGGTTAAAAACATAAAGTATTTTATTTAAAAAATAAATTCATCGGCGACATCTCGCTTATCATGCCCATCTAGGACATGAAAGACTCGGATTTTATTAAGAAGAACAGAAGATAACTGACCTATTGGCAGGTAGACAATTTTTTTTCCAAACCTACGAGCAAAGCTCTTCATGTAGCTGCGTGGAGGTTTAGCTGCAACATAGACGACAACGGGCATTACAGCGTAATCAATTGCGGCCATAAGCAGTAATTCTGATTTACTACGGCATTCTGAATAATCGGAGTCCGACCACACATCGAACATGCGCTGTGGTGGGTACGACATCATAAAAGCTCCGTATTCACAGCGGCTAATCCCCGGTCCAACCACATCTGCTCGTATATCTGTGGCGTAGAATGCCATATCGGACTCTTGATTATGCTCACCGAGCCATGTTGTGGTCCAAGGGTACTTTTCTACAAAAAGTTTGCCTTCTTCTGGCATATCTTCATCAAAAACCATCACCACCGAACCGGTATTCCCTGGTGGCCTTCCGTTAATTTTAACGAAAAGTTTTTTCTGATGCCAATTGCGCACGGTTTCTCGGATATCGATACCGTCTTCTAAGTTCGTAGAAAACGGTACAACGCTTGCAGCTTCTTCGGATAAAATCCGCGTACCTTTTTTACGCAGGTAGTCACCGAAATTCTCTATGATCATATCTTCTGGAGGAAAAGAACAGATTGTAAAGGGGCCTGGAGGTTGGAACTTATAGTTCGGGCGATCTTTTCGCCTTCTCTGCTCTTGACGAAGGCTCTTACGTCCCTTTTGTTTGAGATGGAAGCGGACAAGACGCGAACGGCCCCACACCTCTTCAACGCTCAAATCAAGCTCTGGCAAGTTGTCGATATTTTTTCTAAACGGATATTCTGTTGCAAGCTCCCAAACTTCATAAGCGTAGTTGTGATCAACGCATGATTTGGCAGCGGAGAGTATTTGAAAAAGGTTTGGAAGTAGCCGATCTTTGATAAGCGCATAGTTCCGCACAAATTTCATGGTGTTTTTCAGGTGGTGGCGACCGGCGGTGATACAGCGCTGGGGGGCGATGATTTTGATGCTGCTATAGCCAGCTGGTTTATGCAGGAGCATGGCATTGTAGAGCCCTCTATTGAATTGAGTCGACAGGTGAGAG
>JBDQID010000299.1:0-3143 GCA_040264515.1 Chlamydiales bacterium | reverse complement strand
GTCTTAATCATTGATTTTCAAAAGTATAACTACGAAACTCACGTTAAAGAAGGTCGACAACTGTTTTGGCTGCGTGAAAAGATAGACTCATTCCACGTCCAGAAAACCCAACAAGGTACCACTGGTTTTTGTCGGGGATTTTTCCACTCAACGGGAGCGTGCTCGATGTAAAACCCATGGTTCCAGACCAGCTATCTGTTTTGGGAAAGAAATCAAAATTTGGAAAGCATTTTTTTAATGTATTTTCTAAAGCTATTTGAATTGTAGCCGTTGTGTTCAAGTCGTATCCAACTTCAGCCGTTTCGTCCTTGCTTCGAGCACCTCCAATAATGACTCTTTTATCTCGTAGCTGTCGAAGATAAATTTTTTCAGGGCGAAGGTATAGCAAGGAGTTAAGTTCTAAATCAGCAACGGGGCGTGTAACTGAAATTTGCGCACGAATGGGATACACTTTTTGATCGAAAAAAGATGAGAGCAGGGGGGAGTAGCTGTTTGTTGCAAATATGAGTAGTGGCGTGGAGATTTTGTTTTTTGTGGTCTTGATAACGGAAAGAGTGTTCTTCTCTTCGATTTCTATAACATTGTGATTCTCTAAGAGGGAGAAGTTTTTTGTTAAGGATCGAATTTTCTCCAGAACCTTCTTTAACAGCGATATTGGATTAATCGAAGCGTCTGTTGGGTTGTATATACCGCCTGCACAATTTTGAATGGAAAGTTGAGATTGGAGTTCCTTTTTTGGAATAGCTTGAAGCTCAAGACGGTTTAGTTCGGGATGTTTTAATAAAGCTTGCCACTCTTGCATAACTTCTTTACAGGTTGCGATAGTATAGCTTCCAGAACGAGAAAACTCCAAATCATCAGAGTGCTCTTCAATGATGTGCTCTTTAAGAAGATTAATGTTCGATTCGGCAAACTGCCACCAAAATAGCGCCTTCTCCACACCAAAAGCTTTTTTTAATTCAAGTAAGTGAGCTATGGAGCCCGTAGAAAGAAAGCCGGCGTTCTTAGAAGAAGCTCCACTGCCGATCACATCTTTTTCGATCAGAGCAATCTTTAAGGTGGGATCTTTTCGAGCGAGCCAGTAACAAAGTGAAAGACCGCAAATCCCACCGCCAATAACAGCAACGTCACTATGCAAGTGATTTGACATGAATGTATCCTTCTATCCGGATATCTGTTACCCTCTTTTGCCAAATATAAGTAAATAAAGGAAAGAAAATGAGCGATTTTTGTGAAAACGATGGAGTTGTAGTTTTAGACTTTGAGACAACAGGCCTCTCAGCAGGTAGCCATCGTATTATCGAAGTGGGTGCAGCGATTGTTAAAGGTAAGAAAATTCAGAGTACTTTTAGCGCACTTTGTAATCCAGGAGTCTCAGTTCCCTTTTTTATTACAAATTTAACGGGGATCTCCAACGAGATGCTTAAAGGAAAGCCGGAGCCAGAAGAGGTGATGTTGCAGTTTTATGAATACATTGGCAACAGACCATTGCTTGCTCATAACGCTTCTTTTGATTCACGCTTTCTTGACGCTGAAATGAATAGAATCGGTAAAGTGATCGAGAGCCCAATGCTTTGCACAATGCTGCTTGCACGTCGATTGCTTCCTGATAGCAGAGATCATAAATTAGGTACTCTGAAGCGTCATATCAATTACGCTTCAGAACCCACTCATCAAGATCACCGAGCTCTCGACGATGTAAAGGTAACTGTATCACTGTGGATTTACCTTAAAAAGCTTGTGGAAGAGCTTACGCAAAAAGAGTTTGTAAGCTTCAACGACTACCATAAGCTAAGCCGTATCTCAAAATATAAAATTCAAGCTTATCTAGAAAAGCTCGCCTCTTAATTTAGCCTAGCACTTTAGTGCTTAGCATTACCCACATCTTTAATTGTAAAAATATCGCTCTTGTATAGTTCAGAGCTCGTAAGAGCGACTGAGAAAGATAGAAAATTAAGAGTCGGGCTGACGTTAGGTAGGAATAAAAGATTTTCAGAGCGCTAGATATTGAAGAGCCCCTATATGGCAGATCGAGCTTGCTTTATTTACCAGTTGCCATTGAGGTTCCAGTTGTATTCAAGGTAGGAGATCTTGCGAATTTCCTTGTTTGTTACGGGATGATACTCTTTAAGAAAGGAAAGAACCCCGCTCTTTCCTCCGAAATCTTCAGTGAACCATTTGAAAATCATCGATGCGATAAAGCGATCTTTTTTTTCTTTTAGTCCTTTTTTGTTGTTTCGGAGAAAACGCACCGTTTGGTCCGTCAGTTGGGAGCTAATTTTTTCTACCGAAAATACCTCTGATCGTAAATCAGGACAAGAGATTGAAGCGCAAACAATGGCCATGTGAATACGAGGCTCTTTGAGCTTTCGCAGGATATCATGCTCGATATCGTCAAGACTGTATTCACTGCCCCCAACTTTCCACTTGTAGATACTCCACGGTGAGCTAAACCAACTTCCTAGGTTACGAATGCTTTCTTTTTCTTCCTTTGAAATGATAAGGTCTATCGTAAGAAGGTTATATGCGTTAATCCAAAAAACAAGCTTCTCCTTGTTACTGGAAAGCTTGCTAGGTTTGGACGCTTGTAAAAGCTGCATTGCTTCTTTGTGGAGAGGGTCTTCTTTCCAGTGGCCGTAGGAGACAAGATTTAAGAGAGTACCGTCGGACTCACCTTCGTGAACATACCTATTCAGCAAGCTGTTATAAGGAGAAAGAAAAGCGAGAGAGTCGTTAGAAAAAACCGGGTTACAGTTACAGAGAGCTATCTGTAGGGCAAAGAGCTGTAAAAAGAGTATTCTTAGATTCATTACGCTTTCCTTTTTGGTAAAATGTTTAGCAAATAACACTTTCTTCTTTAATAGCTTTACTAAATGAGCGACCCAAGAAAAGCGCGATCATAAACCAAAGAAGAAGTAGGGGAAAGCAAAGAATTCCACTGAGTGTCATGTAGTATGATCGTCCAGCAAGCGCACCAAAGCTTGTTTGCAGGGGGGCTAATGACATGTTAAACATGGAGCCTGCTTGCTTTGAAGAGCGAGATCCAAAAGTTTCGATCCACGCTTGAGACTTAAACTTAACATCGGGTGTTGTCGGAATATAGAGCTGTTTGAGCGCAGGGCCGTTAAGAGCGTAATTAATAG
>JBDQID010000298.1:0-3168 GCA_040264515.1 Chlamydiales bacterium | reverse complement strand
TAGGAGCGAAGGATCTTTCCTTCCGAAACAGTTTATGGATCAAACTCCCAGTAACCCTACCCCTGAAGAACCCCAAGAGTCAAGCCAAGTGGAAGCACAAAAAGTTATCATCACTATCGAGGACGAGGGAGAGAGCAACAAACCCCTTCCTCCACCACCCCTAGCCAAACGGGCCAAGCCGTCTAAGCCTGCTAAGGCAGCTAAAGTAGTTAAGGCAGCTCAGCCAGTAGAACCTA
Organism: Chlamydiales bacterium; assembly: GCA_040264515.1. GTDB lineage: Bacteria > Chlamydiota > Chlamydiia > Chlamydiales > JBDQID01 > JBDQID01. The sequence goes on along the minus strand of JBDQID010000298.1, from coordinate 2,932 downwards.
CTGAGCCTGCTAAAGCATCAGATACCCAAGAGAACACAAAGGCACCAGCAGCCCCTGTAGTTCAAGAAACTTCCCAAAAAGCAGAAGAGGCTCCTTCAGCTCCTGAGCACAATCAGCGCTCTGAGCGTCCCCAACGTTCTGAACGTCCTCAACGCGAAAAAAAGCCACACTCCCACGAGAGACGAAAAGGGCAACAAGAGCGAAGACACCACCAAGATAAAAAACAGTCTCAGGACAAACGACACCGCCACGATAGAAAACCGTCTCACGACAAAAAACATCCTCAAGAACAAAACGAGACTCAAGAAAAAAAGCCACAGCCTCAACAACACAGCGGTCCAAAAATAACCACTAAGATCTCTGACATCCAACGCATGAATATCGACGAGCTAAACAAATACGCTCGTGATATGGGAATCAAAAACATCGCTTCTATGACACGCTCTCAAGTTGTATTCGAGATCGTAAAATCTAAAGCTGAAAACCCCAACGAGCTACTCATCGCAGAAGGCGTACTAGAAGTCCTTCCCGACGGTTTTGGCTTCCTCCGCTCTCCAAACTACAACTACCTCCCCTCCGCTGAAGATATCTATGTCTCCCCTGCCCAAATCCGACGCTTTGACTTGAAAAAAGGAGACACTCTCAGAGGCTCCATTCGCTCACCCAAAGAAAAAGAAAAATACTTCGCTCTGCTCAAAGTTGAATCCATCAACAATGAAGCGCCAGAAAAATCTAAAGAGCGTATCCTTTTTACAAACCTCACCCCTCTCTATCCTGAAGAGCGTCTTGTAATGGAAACGGATCCAAAAGAGCTCTCAATGAGAGTACTAGATCTAACATCTCCTATTGGAAAAGGACAGCGAGCCCTTATTGTAGCGCCTCCACGCACAGGAAAAACAGTTATTCTACAACAAGTGGCAAACTCCATTGCCATTAACAATCCAGAAGTTACCCTGATGGTCATGCTTATCGACGAGCGTCCAGAAGAGGTTACCGATATGCAACGCCGTGTTAAGGGCGAAGTTGTAGCCTCCACCTTTGACGAGCCACCAGAGCGCCACGTACAAATTGCTGAGATGGTTATCGAAAAAGCACGCCGACTTGTTGAATATGGCCACGATGTCGTTATTCTGCTCGACTCGATTACTCGCCTAGCAAGAGCGTACAATACAGTTGAACCTCACTCTGGAAAAATCCTTACCGGTGGTGTAGACGCAAACGCCCTTCACAAACCAAAGCGATTCTTCGGTGCCGCACGAAATATCGAAAATGGTGGATCCCTTACCATTATCGCAACGGCCCTTATCGATACCGGCTCTCGTATGGACGAAGTCATCTTCGAAGAGTTTAAAGGCACCGGTAACATGGAGCTCGTGCTCGATCGACGTCTTGCGGACAGACGCACCTACCCAGCAATCGATGTTATCAAGAGCGGTACACGTAAAGAAGAACTACTCTACCATGCAGATGAACTCGAAAAAGTATACTCTCTGCGCCAAGTGTTTTCTGATCTTACACCTCTTGATGCAATGAACCTGCTTAAAGGCCGTTTGAAAAAAACCAAGAATAATATAGAATTCCTTTTAATGATGAAGGATTAAATAGATGTTTAGACTGCTCGGATTATTAGCTACTGTTGTCCTCACACTCTCTGGAGCGTGGTGGGTCTGTGATACTCAACCTTGGGTAAGAAACGTTGTAAATCGCTACTTCCAGACAGGAAACTTCCTGACCCTAGAAGTACGCTATACAGCAGACCAAGTAATGGAGTCACATCGCACAGAGCTTTTGAAAGATGAGCAGTACGTCTTTTTAGAACCCACACTCACCTTCTACCCCTACCTTCTCATGGAAGTTAAATACATTCGTGATGATAAAGGAACGGGTGAAGGTGTCATGCTTTGGGGACTTGTCGATGGAGAAATCGTTATCGATACTAGCACGTGGGAGAGAACCCACGCCTATGAAGATAGTATTCTTTCTGGTGCCTCCCGTACAGATTTTAAAATTATTAACACTCTGGCAAAAAAAGGAGGTCGCCTCGATAGAGAAGGCCTTTTAAATACCTTACGCATTGAAAGCGACGTTCTCGATATGTGGTTAGAGAGCTGTAAAAAGAAGCAGCTTGTCGTGCAAAGAGGCAACGACTACCGCCTCCACTTTGAAAGGCCAAAAGTCATCAACAAGCCAATCACGAAGATGCGCCACCGTCTAGTAACAAAACCGTTTAAGCATGCTGAGCGCGTTGGAGCCAAATACACAGCATCACAAATAGAGAGCGTTGCAAAGGCCGCATTTGGTAGCGGCTTTGCCGTACGCGACGTGCAAGAAGTCTTTCTCCCCGTCTATAGCATTGCCGTACAAAATCCCGACGGCTCAACACTCACCACAGAGTGGAATGCGCTTACAAACGAAAAGATCGAAGGTCTCTCCTTTTAGCACGTACTCTTTTAAAGTTGCATCTTAAGGTAACAAGCTTAGCAGAGCACTTCTTAAACAAAAGCTCTCTGATCCCGAGAATCCCTATATCTCATTATACAACTGGCCACTAAACTAACTAGCAAAGCAGTCAAACAAATTCCCAAAGCAATTCCTGCGCCAATTCCCGCAGTAGTTGCTGTAAACGCACATGCCGCTCCAAAACTCATCGTATATCCAGCTGCAGATGAAATTCCCATTAGCGCTCCTGCAGAAGCAAAAAAACTTGCAACAGCAGCTATTGTTTTTCTAATAGTACCCGCTGTCTTGTTATCTGCTCCAGTTACCTCGTCACACATCTTACCGATGGTTCCTGAAAACAGGCTAACTCCTAATCCAGCAATAGCTCCTCCTGCAGCGCCCAAAGGATTACTTAGAGCCACAGCTGCTATCGCCCCAGAAGCAGCAGATAATCCAAGTCCACATAGATGCGCACCCGCACTTATTGCTGGAT
>JBDQID010000297.1:0-3171 GCA_040264515.1 Chlamydiales bacterium | reverse complement strand
TTTCTTTTTATTTCAGCGCCTAAAGAAGTGAGTTTGTTTTCTACATCCTCATATCCTCTATCAAGAAAACGAAGACCCTTAATAATAGTATTATCAGAAGTTAATAAAGCAGCCATAACATAAGCAAAACCAGCTCTCAGATCTGGAATTTCAATTTCTTTACCGACAAGAGGGGTTGGCCCTTTTACAGTGATGCTGTGATGGTAGTTTTGGCCTGCAAAACGACAGCTTTTTCCTCCCAAACATTGCTTAAATAGCTCTATATCAGCACCCATCTCTTTTAGAGTTTCTGTGTAGCCGAAGCGGTTTTCATAGACAGTTTCGTGAATAACGGAGGCTCCTGTGGCTTGTGTTAATAAAACAACAAAGGGTTGTTGCCAATCTGTAAGGAAGCCGGGATGAACGTCTGTCTCGAGGTGGATTCCACCTTGAAAGGGACCATCATAGAAGAATTCGATCCCATCACTTTTAATATTAAAGCCTCCACCGACCTCTCTTAACTTGTTTAAAAAAGTAATAAGGTGCAGATGTTCAGCGCCTTCGATAAAGACCTTGCCTTTGGTGCTGATGGCGGCCATAGCAAGGGAGGCAATTTCAATTCTATCGGGAATAACAGTGTGCTCTACTTCGTAGAATTTACGTGTTCCTAAGATTGTGATAGAACGACCAACGTCAATGGAAATATTTGCTCCGAGTTTTTGTAGGAAAAGAACGAGATCTACAATTTCGGGCTCTATTGCAGCGTTTTGTATAACTGTGATACCACGAGCGCGCACAGCTGCTAGGATCGAGTTTTCTGTGGCTCCAACTGAAGGATAGGGGAGGGTGATGAGGTTACCGTGTAAGCCGTTATGAGCGTGCGCAAAATAGGCGCCCTCTTGCTTCATTTCTCGGTACTCAATGGTGGCTCCTAAGTTTTCTAAGGCTTGGAGATGGAAGTCAACAGAGCGCTTACCGATACGGCATCCTCCAACCGTGGGAACTATAATGTCTTCTGTTGTTCTACTCAGAAGAGCTCCGATCATTAAGATGGGTATGCGGTTTGCACCGGAGAAGCGTTGAGGGATATAGGAGGTTTTAAGCTCTGGGGTGATAACAGAGAGGATTTTTTCTTTTTGATCCCAAGAAACATTCATTCCGATTTCTTTACATAAGGCAACTGTAATTTCAACATCTCCGATATTCGGAACGTTATAGAAGGTGCATCGTTTATCAGAAAGAAGTGAGGCTACGAGAAGTTTTGTAATAGAATTTTTAGCTCCGGACGCTTTGACGGTTCCTTCGAGTGGTATTCCGCCTTTGATGTGTAGTGTGTCTTCGGAATCGGTGGATTGAGATATCATGGTGGTGACTCTTTTTAGAATTATTAGGAAGGGAAGTTTGGCATTAGTCTACTTAAAGAGTGCTCAATAGATCAATTACAATTTGCTTTTTGTACAGTAGGTGTGGTTAAAATTTATTTCATATAAATAAGGAGGGGAAAATGGTCAGTACGGTTCAAAATTCTATGCTGTGTGTTTTACCGGAAAGTCTGCTGTTTGAGGTTACTAAGCATTGTAATCTTCGGGATATTTCGTCTTTAGCGCAAACTTGTTTTGAGATGAATCATAGAGTTTTTAATGCACAGCTGCCTATGAGGGTGCAGTATTGCGCGCGTGACTTAGAGGCTCTCAAGGCTGTTATTGCTTTAGTCGATAAACAAGTGAAGGTTTTATCGGACGGAAAGCAAGGGCTTTTGATTAAAAAGAGCTCTCATTTAAAACCTCCTTTTTGGATTACCCTTAATCGAGTTGTTAAAACGAAAGAGTTTTTCGAGCAGGTTGCGCAAGATACACCTCTTGATATTGGAATGGTAGAAAGGGTGGAAAGAGAGTATAGAGAGTTATTAGAATGCGTTGTAGATGGGTTTAGTTATTTATCGCCCTCATTGCAAGAGAGGCTTGAGCCACTGGTAGTTCCTGAATTAGAGCAGCTGAAAGCTAAAATTAAAGCTTCAGCACTCCTTCAAGTTTCTGCAACAATGATTTTGTTACCAGGGAAGATTTCCTCTGAGGTAGATCGAGAGTTGTTGCCTCCGGTTTTCCGATCAATGGAGGGGCCTCTTCCTCTTTTTGTGAAGGCAATGATTTTTTATAGAGATAGCAAAGATCCCGCTTTTTCCAATCTGCCGTGTGGAAATAGAGAGGCAGCGTGTTATTTTCCCTTAAAAGATATTGCACATCTTAGAGAGTGTAGTAAATTTACATGTCTTTGGAAAATTAATGATAATCAGACGGTAAAATTACGCCTACGATGCTCTCAGCTCCTTCATGATAGGAATGATATGGGCGAGGTAAATGCTGGCGGATGGGGCTTTCCTATTTCATTTCAAGCTGTAGTGGAACGCATGCTGCGTGGGGCTATGCTAGCAACAAGAGAGCGTATTACTCAAGGAGGTGATCCAGCGCTCAGAGCACAGTACCGGCAATGTATGACGCTGTTGCATTCTCAAATGGCAGAAGAGGCGCCACAGGTTTTGGATTATTCTTAAAAAGAGGTGTGCTTATTTCTTGCTTTTGGCAAAATAGTTGGATGTTATAACGCCTCTTTAAGGAGATAAGATGATTATTCGGACTGGCATAGGGCAAGATTCCCATCGCTTTTTACCACAAGACTCTTCAAAACCGTGTATTATTGCAGGTCTTGTTTTTGAAGATGTGCCTGGGTTTTCCGCAAATTCTGATGGGGATGTTATTTTTCATGCGCTTTGTAATGCAATTACATCGCTTACAGGGGTACTGCTTTTAGGTGGTGTTGTTGATGATCTCTGTTTAAAAGATGGTATTACTGATAGCGAAGTTTATCTTAAAAAGGCACTAGAGACGCTTGGAGCACAGAAAATTTCTCATGTAGCAATTACTTTGGAAGGGAAGAAGCCGCATTTTAAAAAGCGTCTTCTTGACATGCGTCAGAGTATTGCACGCGTGATGCAACTCGATCTCTCCCAGGTTGGAATTACAGCAACAACGGGAGAGGGCCTTACAGACTTTGGCTGTGGAGACGGTGTTCAAGCGTTGTGTATCATCACAACAGTTGAGCCTCAATCCTAAGTAACGTGAGTTTCGTATTTATATCATTGAGAATCAATACAGAAGGTAACCGCAAAGCGGTAATTAGTGGCGAAGCCACGGC
>JBDQID010000296.1:0-3188 GCA_040264515.1 Chlamydiales bacterium | reverse complement strand
GAATGAAGAGCTGCGTTTGAAGTACCGCTATTTGGATATTCGCCGAGGAGATATTGCACAGAAATTGTTGACGCGCCATCGCGCTTTGATGACGATACGCGAATTTCTCGATAAAGAGAATTTTATCGATGTTGCAACGCCGATTCTCGGTAAATCAACTCCAGAAGGCGCCAGAGACTACCTTGTTCCTTCGCGTATTCACCCAGCAGCCTTTTATGCTCTACCTCAATCTCCACAACTCTTCAAGCAGCTGCTCATGATATCGGGGATGGATCGCTATTTCCAAATTGCGACTTGTTTTCGCGATGAAGATTTAAGAGCATCACGCCAGCCAGAATTCACACAAATTGATATTGAAATGAGCTTTGCAACTCAAAAAGAGCTTTTTGAAATTGCAGAAGGCATTACAATTTCACTTTTTAAGCGCTGCTTAGATGTTGATATTGAGCCGAACTTCCTTCGTTTATCTTATGATGAATGTATTGAGCGCTATGGTACAGATAAGCCTGATTTGCGTTTCGATATGGAACTTGTGCGCCTTGATGATATTGCAAGAGAGTCTTCTTTTACGGTATTCAAAGAGCAGTTGGAAGCAGGAGCTGTGATTAAAGGGCTTTGCGTTAAAGGTGGTGCGGATATTTCTAGAAAGAATATCGACGGTTATACTTCCTTTGTTGGTAGGTTCGGAGTCAAAGGCTTGGCATGGATGAAGTTTCAAGAGAGTGGTCTTTCTTCAAGCATTGTTAAATTCTTTTCTGAAGCTCAGCAAGAAGAGCTTATTTCTCGCTTTAAGATGGAAGAGGGAGATCTTCTCTTTATTGTTGCAGCACCGCCAAGCACGGCCAATCAAGCTCTTGATCACTTGCGTCGTAAGCTTGCTGATGACAGAGGTCTGTTGAACAAAAAAGATGATTACAAACTTCTTTGGGTAACAGATTTTCCACTTTTCGAATGGGATGAAGATGAGCAGCGTTGCTTTTCAATGCATCACCCTTTCACAATGCCGCATCCAGAAGATATTCACTTGATGGAAACAGACCCTTTGAAAGTGCGCTCCTCGGGCTACGATCTTGTTCTAAACGGACATGAGGTTGCAGGAGGCTCTCAAAGAATTCATGACTCAGAGCTTCAAGAGGCTGTTTTTAGAGCATTGAAGCTCTCTCCTGAGGATATAGAAGCAAAGTTTGGCTTCTTTGTCGAAGCGCTAAAGTATGGAACACCTCCGCACTTAGGTATAGCGTTTGGTCTTGATCGCCTGGTGATGGTTTTAACAGGTACTGATAATATTCGAGATGTCATTGCTTTTCCAAAGACTCAAAAAGCAAGTGATCTGATGATGGAAGCTCCATCAGTAGTACAAGCAGATCAGCTTCATGAGCTAAATATTACGGTAGAAGCTGCAGAACAGTGCTCTGGTGTATAAAATGACTTGGATATTATTTCCTAAGCTTTTACGATCTTTTATTGAGAATAGTTAATGGAGGATAACCCATTATGATGAATACAAAATTTATGACCGCACTTGCAGTTGCAAGTTTATGCGCATGGTCTGGTGGCCATGCAGAAGATGAGAATGCTGTGGCAACAGAGTCTACACGTTCTTTTGATCAAGCTGATATTGCTAAGATTTCAGAAGCTTTTGGCCACATGATTGGAAAAAACCTTTCTAATCCAGGCTTTCACTTCGATCTCGATCAGGTGGTTCAAGGCATGCGCGATGGTGCAGCCGGAAAAGAGTCTCCTATGACAGAAGAAGAGTATGAAAGAACAATTGCGATGATTCAAGAGAGTGTATTTAACGAGCTTTCTAATGTTAATCTAAAGCAAGCAAACGAGTTCTTGTCTCAGAACATTAACGACAAAGAAGTTCTAGAGGTTGAGCCTGGTATGTTGCAATACAAAGTTCTAGAAGTTGGTGCTGGAGTGGAAGTAAAAGAGCACGATACACCTTTGATTCATTACACAGGAAAGTATTTGGATGGAACTGTTTTTGGTAGCTCAACAGAGAGTAAAGATCCAATTTCCCTTCCGCTAGATCAAACAATTCCAGGTTTTAGCAAAGGCTTACTTGGTTCTAGAGAAGGTGAGAAGCGCCGTTTGTTCATTCACCCTGATATGGGTTATGGAACATCTGGACATCTTCCACCAAACTCTTTGCTGATTTTTGATGTTGAAGTTGTAAGAGCAAATTCAGTTGTTGAAGAAGAAGCGTTAGAAGCACGTGCAGAAGATGCAGTGTTAGAAGAGCCTGTTGTGGCTGAGCCTGTTTTAGAAGAGGCTACTTTGGAAGTTACTCCAAGAGCAGAGCTTTCTGTTGAAAATGCGGAAACGCGTGAAGAAGTTGTTGAAGGCCTCCAGTAAGCTGTAACAGCTTTTGGGGAAGTTTATTGAAGAGTAACGTTGTGTTAGTTATAATACACGTTACTCTTTTTTTTTTTTGATTTTTATGAAAATACTGTTATACCAACCAGAGATCCCCCAAAATGCGGGTAATATTGTTCGCACATGTGCGGTAACGGGTGCAAGCCTTGTAATGTCTAGACCACTTGGATTTTGTACATCGAATCGGTACTTGAAACGAGCCGGCCTTGATTATTGGGAGGGTGTGGATGTAGAAATTGTGGATTCTGCAGAGGAGTGGCTACTTGAGCAACCGCAGAATTTTTATTTCTTATCGAGCAAAGCAGAGCGCAATTATACAGAAGTTGCATTCAATCCTGATGATATTCTTGTATTTGGTTCAGAGAGCTGTGGCCTTCCTTCAAGCTTTTCTGAGCGGTACCCAGAGCGTATGTTGAGGGTTCCTATGATCGATAGCGCACGTTGTCTTAATCTTGCCAATACAGTTTCTATTGTTCTTTACGAAGCTCTTCGTCAGCAGAATTTTGCCTTTAATTAGCGTGGGTTTTGTATTTATACTTTTGAAAATCAATGATTAAGATAGACGCAAAGCGGTAACTAGCGCTCGCTTGCATAAGTTCTTCAAGACAATCAAAAAATCGACTTTAAACCATTTATCCTTATTCAATGTTTAATTTAAAACTTTACCCTTACGCAACATTCAGTGCTTGTAGCGCGGGCGCTCCGTCGCCCGCACTCTCATTGAAAGGCCGTTTCCCCATAACCATTTACCTTCTTTAAGAATAAAGTGATAAACGAAGCGTTGAAAAAGGATAAACGATTCAGGG
>JBDQID010000295.1:0-3216 GCA_040264515.1 Chlamydiales bacterium | reverse complement strand
CTATGCCACGGTAGTGGCATCTCTCAGGATCTCAAAGTTAAAAAAGAAGAGAAGTACCGCTGCCGCGGCACACTGTTCTTATTATCCCGTCCCAGCACTAAAGTGCTGGGCTAAAGAGAGAAACGGTCACTACCGTGGTCTAAAAACTATTTCTATAAACCAGTAGACAGGGCGGAATTAAGAGTCGAGATCACGTTAATATAGAAGCTGTTCTTTTACCCATAGAAATTTTGGATCTTTGGCAGTTGTTTCTTTTTGAAAACGAAATGAAAAATTATCGGCTAGATTATGTATAAGATGAAGTGTGTGATATGACAAGAGCTCTTTTTTAAGAGTTTACTTGAGAGAGTAGAGCTTGTCGTTTGCCACTGTTTTTGGCGATGGTTAGCGCCTCTTCTGCTGTATCCATGAGAACGTTAAGGGAGTCTCCTTGTTCGGGAAAGGAGACGATACCGCAACTAAATGTTACGACAAGTCCTGGGTGCTCGTTAAAGAATTGGGTTGTTGTTAGCTCTTCTATAATTTTAGATAAAATAGAGAGAGCCGGTTTTGCTGGGCAGCCTTCAAATAGAATAACAAACTCTTCTCCACCCCAGCGAGCGAGGGTATCTGTTCTACGGAGATGGTTTTTTAAGAATTGTGTGAAATTTGTAAGTACTTGGTCTCCGATATGGTATCCGTATTTACTATTAACATCTTTAAAGTCATCAATATCGAGAAGTGCTAAGGAGAAGGTGCTCTCCAGTCGGATAGTTCGCTTCACTGTTTTATGAAAAGAGTCAATAAATCCTCTTCTATTTAAAAGAAAAGTGAGTTGGTCTCGATCTCTGTAATGCGCTTGTGTTTTGTAGGATTTGAGAAGGTTGGGGATTTTTATTTTTAGAATAGTAGGGTCTAATGGTTTGTTAATAAAGTCATTAGCGCCACTATTTAAACACTCTTCAATGTAGACAGAGCTTGAATGCACACTGATGATGATAATAGGAATATGCTGATAGCTCATATCAATACGAAGAGCTTTAAGTAGCTCTAAGCCGTTATATTCAGGTAATTCAATATCGAGTATTACAAGATCTGGTTGAAAAGTGTCGATGGTTTCAAAAAGTTCTTTGCCTTCATTCAAGCTTTTTATCTCGAAAGGCATCTCTTCGAATATTTTCTTAAAAAAGTAGTGGATATCAGGATCATCATCGATAATAAGAACTTTGTATTTTTCTGCATCGAGAAAATATTTACACTCAGCTAGCAGCTTTGACGCAACAATGGGAAGCTCAATGAAAATATCAGCTCCTAAATAGGATGCTTTCATTCGCTTACTCATATCTCCTTGATTACATAAGAGTCCAAAAATAGTCCCAGCTTGAGGATGATGTTTTTTATATAGAGAAAAAACAGTATTTAGCTCTTCTTCACTTGTAAAAAGCTTTAGATCTAAAAGGATGATACGTGAGGAAAATTTGGGATTGGTTAGCTGTTCTTTGAACGCGTTGGGGCAGCTATCACCTTCAACGGATAGTTGTTGGATTGAGCTCTCTTTAATCAAATCTTTGCGTAAAGAGTCTTCGCACAGAATGTAAATGTCATGCTTTTTACTTGTTGTAGTTTTTTCTTTTTTAGAAAAGAGAGGATTCTCCTCATCTTCGGCAAAAGCTGCTCTAATTTGAGGAATGAATATTTTTTCAAAGTATGTCACCCATGCTTTGGAGCTAAATAAAGAGTTACCATTTTCAAAACAGATAAGGCTCTGTTCGACTTCCTTACAGAAGAGTCCAGCTTCAATATACCCAAGGCTACCAGCGCTTCCTGCGATCTTATGGAGATTAAATTTTAGCTCAGTAAGATGCTCTATAAAATTTTCTGGATTGATTTTTTGAGCAGTTTCTTCAAAAAAATTTATCTTTGTAGAAATCGATGCGTGGTATTCGTTTTTGAGTTCTTTAAGAAAGTCGTATTCAGAGGTGTCATCACCATTTTTTTTCAGTAGAATATTGAAAAATTGTACAATAGAGAGCTTGTTGAATGGTTTTTTTATGATGTAGTGAATGGGTTCAAAATGATAGGGAGGCTCTTGAAGAGGTTTATGCTTATCGTCTTCAGAGAGGATAAGTACTCTTAGTAGAGAGTCGGAAAAAAACTCCCGCGCCCAAGAAAGAAGCTCCGTGCGAGCTTGGTTTTCTAAGTAGTTATCCGTAATGCAAATAGCAGAGAAGTCCGTTGAGAGGAGATCTTTTTTTATGGAATCGAACGATTCTCCCCTTTTAATTTCAATTTTGTTCTCTGATGCGATTTTTTGAAAAGCGTTGAAGAATTCTGCGTCGCTATCGACTAAAAGAATTTGAGTCTGAGATTGATCCATGATTATGTGCCTCTTTAAAGACCATATTTAAAAAAAAATATTTAAATAGCAAGCGAAGAACTCTTTTGAGATGTAATTAAATAAAGAGCTTAAATCCATTGAGCTAAAGAGGAAGATTTGTTATATGAGACTATAGGAAAAAATTTAATTTGGTGGTGGTGATGATCGAATTATTGATCTACGGTTCTGTAGCTTTAGCTTTTATTTTTGTCGTAATTACAGCAATGAAGCTTTCGAAGAAAGATCCAGGGGATGAAAAAATTGTTGCTATTTCAGAGGTTATACAAGAGGGTGCGGATGCTTTTTTAAAAAGAGAGTACACAATCCTTGCAGGTTTTGTAGTTTTTGTAGCCATTGTATTGTATTTTTTCATCGGAGATTTTACAGCGATCTCCTTTATTGTGGGTGCAATTTGCTCCGCACTCGCTGGCTTTATTGGAATGAAAGTTGCGACCATGGCTAATGTTCGTACGACAAATGCCGCAAAGTCATCACTGAACGAGGCGCTTCATATTGCATTCTCTTCGGGAACTGTCTTAGGATTTAGTGTTGTAGGTTTAGGGTTAGGTGGAATTCTACTTCTTCTTTTTCTTTTCGGAGATCCTAAAATGATTTTTGGAATGAGCTTTGGTGCAAGTACGGTTGCTCTTTTTGCTCGTGTGGGAGGCGGTATTTTTACAAAAGCTGCAGATGTTGGTGCCGATCTTGTTGGTAAGGTAGAGAGTGGTATTCCAGAAGATGATCCAAGAAATCCTGCTGTTATTGCGGATAATGTCGGGGATAACGTTGGAGACGTTGCAGGGATGGGTGCTGATCTTTTTGAAAGTTATGTTGGAAGTATTATCGCAGCAATGGCATTG
>JBDQID010000294.1:0-3238 GCA_040264515.1 Chlamydiales bacterium | reverse complement strand
GTCATGCTCAAAGCAATTGAACGACGTAATAAGTATGAACTCCAAATCGAACAAACAACACTACCCCAAAAAGTGACTCCTGCCGAATTCAAAGATCTCACATGGGCAAAAAACGAAGAGCAACTCTTTGATCGCCTACTTCGACTCAAAGCTCTCCAAGTAGAAGCCGCAGATAAACTCGATAGTGAAGAACAAAACCTAAAAGAACTCTCCTTACAAAGAATAAAAAAGCGACGCCTTAATCACGAAGAAGACCTTCTAGAGACAAACTTTGTTAAAAAACAACAAACCATCCTCTCTTTTATCCTAAAAGCCGTCGCCTCCTCACTCGATACCCATACCGCATATTTCACTCCAGGAGAGGCCACCCAATTCATGATCAACGTCCAACAAAGACTCTTTGGAATTGGAGCCCAACTCAGAGACGAACTCAGCGGGTTTTCCATCGTTAAAATCATCGAAGGCGGGCCTGCTAGCAGAGGAAAACTCCTCAAAGTCAAAGATCGAATCATAGCCGTCGATGGCCACCCTGTGGTCGGGCTCGATATTGTCGATGCTGTTGAACTCATTCGCGGCGAAGAAGGCGTTCCCGTTGTCCTAACAGTCTTAAGAGAGACAGTTGACGCCAAAGAGAAAATTGAAGAAAAGCTTAACATAGAAATAGAGAGAGGAGAAGTTGTTTTAAAAGATTCTCGTCTAGAGTCCTCTGTTGAACCTTACGGAGATGGTGTTATTGCAAATTTACGTCTTTTCTCCTTTTACCAAGATCCTCAATTTTCCTCCTCCTCAGACCTACTCGAAGAAATCCAACGCCTCAAAGAAGAGCATAAGCTCAAAGGTATCATCTTAGATCTACGCTATAACTCAGGCGGTGTTCTTGCCCAAGCTGTAGCCGTAACTGGACTCTTTATCACCAAGGGCATTGTCGTCTCAGTTAAAAATGGCGACGGTAATGTTCAGCATTTGCGTGATGTTGACGGACAAATGGTTTGGGACGGCCCTCTTATTGTTCTTACGAATAGAGCCAGCGCCTCCGCTGCTGAAATCGTAGCACAAACTCTGCAAGACTATGGACGTGCCATCGTTGTAGGTGACGATCACACCTTTGGAAAAGGTACTTTTCAAACATTTACCTTAGAAAGTTCAAGTAAAGGGATGAGCAATCCTCAAGGTGAATACAAAGTAACAAGAGGCCGCTACTACACAGTATCTGGAAAAAGCCCACAGATGCTTGGTGTTTATACAGATATTCATGTGCCAGGAGTTCTATCCGAGTACGATATTGGAGAAAAATACGCAAAGTTCCCCTTAGAAAACGATCAAATCGAAGCCAATTTCATCGATGACTTAAGCGATATCCCTTTTTTACATCGCGCCCAACTCTCAAGGCTCTACCGCTTCGACCTACAACCTCAACTCTTAACCTATACAAAACACCTCTCTATTCTCCAAAACAACTCGAAAAAACGGATCGAGTTAAACAAGAATTACCAAAATTTCATTACAGAGCTCAAAAAAGAAAACAAAGATGAAGAGCCTGAAGATAATTTTGGAAGCAACGACCTTCAATTCACAGAAACGCTCAACGTTATGAAAGATCTTATTATCCTTCTAAGTTAACAGAGCTATCGCATGATAAAAAATTTATGAGATACAGAATGTGGTATTGAGCGAGGACGCAGAACGATTAATTCGATCCTTGAAAGTAATGGTTAGGTTAAGTCACAATATTAGCCATTAATTGTAACTTAGAAGGATAAAAGATTATGACCGTTCGCGTACGCATTGCCCCATCCCCCACAGGAGATCCCCATGTGGGAACTGCCTATATGGCTCTTTTTAACATGATATTCGCTCGTCATCACAACGGCTCTTTTATTCTCCGAATCGAAGACACTGATCAGGCGCGTTCTACCTCTCAATACGAAGAGAACATCTATAAAGCTCTTCAATGGTGCGGTATCCAGTGGGATGAAGGTCCAGACGTCGGCGGTGAATTTGGCCCGTATCGCCAATCTGAGCGACTGGAAATCTATCAAAATTACGTACAGCAACTTCTCGATGAAGGCAAAGCGTACAAATGCTTTACCACAGCAGAAGAGCTTTTCGATATGCGAGCAGAAGCCAAAAAAACCGGTGGACGACAAGGGTACGACCGCCGCCATCGCGATCTTTCCGCAGAAGAGGTGCAAGAAAGAATCCATGCCGGCCAATCATATGTTGTACGCCTTAAAGTCCCATTAGATGGTATTTGTGAATACGAAGATGCCATTAAAGGGAAAACAACCACTCCATTTGCCGATGTAGACGATCAAGTCCTTCTTAAATCCGACGGATTCCCCACCTACCACCTTGCAAATATTGTTGACGATCATCTCATGGAAATCACACATGTTATCCGCGGCGATGAATGGATGAGCTCGACTCCAAAACACGTATTTCTCTATGAGGCGTTCGGCTGGAAGCCCCCTGTCTTCATGCATATGCCGCTGCTCTTAAATAGCGATGGCAAAAAGCTTTCAAAAAGAAAAAACCCGACCTCCATCTTCTTCTACCGCGATAGCGGCTACATCCCAGAAGCGTTCTTAAACTTTCTCACGCTCATGGGCTACAGCATGCCAAATGATAGGGAAGTTTACTCTCTAGATGAGATCATCCAAGCGTTCGATGAAAAACGCATCGGAGTCTCAGGCGCCGTCTTTGATGTAAAAAAACTCGACTGGCTAAACCAGCAGTACATACTCCATAAAATTCCAGAAGATGATCTGTGGAACAAGATCAAAGAGTGGAGCTTCAACGACAGCTTTATCTCTCGTCTAATTCCTCTTGCTCGCCCACGCCTTAAAACTTTTGGTGATTTTTTTGATCTTTGCGACTTCTTCTTTATTAACGAGCTGAAGTACACTCAAGAACTCCTTACCCCTAAAAAAATCTCACCCGAGCAGGCGTCTTTTCTTCTACAAGGCATGATCATGCATATGGATGAGAGCCAAAATTGGGATAAAGACGGTTTTTTCACAGCCTCGAAGGATGTGGCTCAACATTTCGGTGTCCACCACAAAAAAGTAATCATCCCTCTTCTTTTTGGAGCCATCATGGGAAAACCACAAGGCCTTCCCCTCATGTCTCAGCTTCGAGCCGACCTTGAGGAACTTGGCGAGGTCGTCAAGCCTGTTGGAGGAGAAGTTGAAACGGGAGCGGGCGATCTTAAGCGTGTCGATCTCGAAGTGCGGAGTCG
>JBDQID010000293.1:0-3253 GCA_040264515.1 Chlamydiales bacterium | reverse complement strand
TTTATTCGAGATGAGAAAGACTCTTCTGTCACAGCTTATAACCATGAGTTGCGGAGTCAAAGAGCGCGTTTAGATTATCTTTTTGCAAAAGGAAAAGATGGGACCGCGATCTCAGTTACAACTACCCAAGCAGAAAAGCATCTAGGGCTGAGAACAGAAAACCCAGCGCTTAATCCAAGTGATCATATACCTGTAATTAAGACTTTTGCAATAGTAAGTTAACGTCAGCTTGACTCTTAATTCCGCTCTGTCTACTGGTTTATAGAAATAGTTTTTAGACCACGGTAGTGGTCGTTTCTCTCTTTAGCCCAGCACTTTAGTGCTGGGAAAGGTAGAAAAAAATCCATGCCACGGTAGTGGCATCTCTCAGGATCTCAAAGTTAAAAAAGAAGAGAGGTGCCGCTGCCGTGGCACACTGTTCTTATTCTCTCATTCCAGCACTAAATCGCTAGGCTAAAGAGAGAAGCGACCACCACCGTGGTCTAAAGCTAGTTTATTCTTATCCAGTTTTTGTCTCGATTGCGCGCTTTATTTCTAAGGGTGTATCTTGAGGATCGTACTCTTGTTGAATATCTGCTTTGGAAAAAGTACATCTTCTTTGAGATCGGGGAGTGGGGACATCCATTGCACTTAAGATTAAGCGGAGCTCTCTTTTATCTAGTGGATGGAAAATCGCTCTTAAAGTAGCCTCTTGACAAGCTAGATCGTAAGGTGGCAGGCGCCTTTTTATTTTACAGCCAAGATCAAACAAAAAGATGAGCTCGTTATTTTTAAGGCTGTCGGTAACACTCAGCGTATGCATAGAGCCGCTGATCATAAGAAGAGAGTACAGTAGGCTTCTAGCCTTCATAAAGTATTCTAAAACTTTTTCGTTATCACCCTTTGAAGCTGCAAGCGTGCTATACGCTCTATACTGTAGAAGCATTTTGCGTTGCTTAATAATCACATGAACATCTTTTTCTTTTTTCCACGCCTCAATATTTTCTTCGAAAAGAGCGTAATTTCCATACAGTTCTGCTTCTGTATAAGCTCGATTTTCATCTAGATAAGGATATGGGATATCTTTTGTTAGAAAACTTTTTTCGTGATAGGTGTAGTATTCAGAAGGAGAGAGGTTCTCGTATATTTTAGCTCTTAGTTTGTCTTCTGTAATATAGGGATTTCTTATTTTTATATCGAATCCAATTTCTTTGAATTTTGTGGTGAGTGGTCTCTCTTTAAATCCATAAAAGAGACCTGTTATATAGTGATAATACTCACGTGAGAGAATACTGTACTTATGTTTTTTTTCTTCGTTATTTGTTACCGTAGCTAAAATTTTATATGCTACAAGTTGCTCAAATAGTTTTCTTATCTTTATCACAAGATCAACTTTTGGATCAAAACGGAGCCGCTCTTTATTTGCCTCAAAAAGAGTATAGTCTCCTTTTTTGGCAGCTTCATAAGCGGCACTTTCATCACCATAACTGGGAAGGGGTGCTGCAAATGAGTTTCCGATTGTAAATGGGTCGAATTTTATAGAGAAATAGCAGAAGGACATAAATAAAAACCTGTTTTTTTTACCAGAATATTTAATCATAGTATTAAGTATAAAAACAAGTCGTTTGTAATTAAAAGTCCGGTTAATGAAATGAAATTTCAACCGGACTTTTTTGAAATTAACTGATTGGTCTTTGTTCTGTTTTAGACGCCAGCTAGTTCTTTCTCTTCAACGGATATAGCTTGGGCAGGCTTTTCCTCTTGGCTTCCTGTGTTAAAAGTTGGGCAGCGCTCAAAGATTTGTTTTTCGATCTCTTCGAGAAGTTGAGGGTTGTTTTTAAGCTCGAGCTTTACAGCCTCTCTTCCTTGTCCAAGACGAGCGCCGTTATAGCTAAACCAGGCGCCTTTTTTATCGATGATCTCGTAAAAAACACCCATGTCTATAACAGAACCTGTGCGAGAGATTCCTTCGTTAAACATAATATCAAATTCAGCGATTTTAAACGGAGGTGCCATTTTATTTTTTACAATCTTTACCTTTACGCGGTTTCCAGCCTCACTATTGTCAGGTCCTTTTATTCCACCAATTCTACGAATGTCTAAGCGAATTGAGGAGTAAAACTTCAAGGCTCTACCACCACTTGTAGTTTCTGGGTTTCCAAACATCACACCAATTTTTTCGCGAATTTGATTGATGAAAATAGCACAGGTTTTTGTTCTAGAAAGCGTTGCTGTTAGCTTGCGGAGAGCTTGTGACATCATACGAGCCTGGAGTCCCACGTGGGTATCGCCAATTTCACCTTCGAGCTCGTTTTTTGGAACAAGTGCTGCAACGGAGTCGATAACAACAACGTCGATGGCATTCGAGCGCGCAAGCATTTCTGCGATATTAAGCGCCTCTTCCCCGCTATCAGGTTGAGAGATCATTAGATCGTCAAGATTCACACCAATATTAGCTGCATATTTTGGATCTAAGGCGTGTTCTGCGTCAATATACGCTGCAACACCACCGTTTTTTTGAGCACTTGCTACAATATGAGTGGCAAGCGTGGACTTTCCTGAAGATTCAGGTCCGTAGATTTCTACAACGCGGCCACGTGGTACACCGCCAATACCAAGAGCGATATCTAAAGAGATAGCTCCAGTGCTGACAACGTCAACAGCTCGTGTTGCTGAGTTGGCACCCAAGGACATAATAGCCCCATCACCAAATTGTTTTTTGATATGTGCAATGGCCGCATCGAGGGCTTGTTGCTTTGCTTTGTCTTTACTCATAAGAGGATAAGCTCCTTTTTAGGGGGTAATGTTACAGTAAGGGGCTATTATTAACCCTCTTTTTTCTGTTGTCGTCAAGGTGAATATTCGTTAAAAAAAGAAAGGATAAGAAAACTGTACTATAAAGAGGGATACCATGATCTGTTTTTTTCGAAGATGTAGAGCGCTGCTGCTTGCCTTTCCTTTGCTTCTTCCCCTAACTCTTCAAGCTGAACTTCAGGTTATCGCCGAAAAATCAGAAATGCTCTCTGAAGACGCGTTGCATTTTATCGAAAAATTTGTTGTTGCTTTTGAAGGGCGACGACAAGAGCTCTTAAAAGAGCGATACGAAAGACAAAGAGTGGTAGATGAAAATATTCGAGAGGAAAAAGAGCCGCTTGATTTTTTATCTGTTGAAAACGCTCTTGTTGATTCACAAAAACGAGATGTTCGTCATTTTGATTGGCTTGCAAATAGTGGTACCGGGGTAATGCCTTTGCCTAACGATTTGGTACTGCGC
>JBDQID010000292.1:0-3253 GCA_040264515.1 Chlamydiales bacterium | reverse complement strand
GGTTTAAAGTCGATTTTTGATTTTCTTGAAGAACTTATCCGACAGAGCGCTAGTTACCGCTTTGCGTCTATCTTAATAACTGATTTTCAAAAGTATAACTCAGGAACCCTGAGTTCAATACGATAATCCATAAGCGTCGTATTTTCTGGAGCAGTACACTCAAAAAGAGACATTAATGGTT
The DNA here is from genome assembly GCA_040264515.1 of Chlamydiales bacterium. Classification (GTDB taxonomy): domain Bacteria; phylum Chlamydiota; class Chlamydiia; order Chlamydiales; family JBDQID01; genus JBDQID01. The sequence goes on along the minus strand of JBDQID010000292.1, from coordinate 3,072 downwards.
GCCAATTTCAGTAACCTCAACAATAGAGCGCTCAATAGAACGAACAAAAGCTTCATAAGTAGAGTCCCCATATCCTTGACCAACGGCAGGAATCTTTCTATGCCATAAATCAATTTTATTACCGCAAGTATGCGTAATCGGCAGAGCACTTGGAGTTCCGCGCTCTATTGGAGTAATCTTAAAAGAGCTATTGGGAGAAATAGCTGTTGCTCCAGTAACAAAAATTAAAAATTTTCTAATCTTCTTCTCTTTTGTATCTTCTGAAAGAATCCAACGCGCAAGGAATTCCACTTTATCAGAAAAATCGTTATTACCGGTTTTATTTGCACGAATCATTTGAGCAAACTCGCACCTATTAAACTTCCCTTGAATTGAAGTTGAGATCTGCTCTGGAGCTGTTTGCCTCCACGTTTCCCAACTGCTTCCGCTTGGATATTGAGCTCGCATACCTCTTGCAAGTGCTTGTAAAGAATAAAACCTTCCTCTAATAAACTCTTCTTCAAACTCTTTATATGCTATTTTTATGAAATGATTTCTATTCGTTCTATCAGCTCCTTCTGGAAATTCATGATACAGATTTTCAAACCCTTCTTGAAGTAATTCCCACTCTTCGTCACTGAGAGATCGAGGATCTTTGAAAATAAGATCTATGTAGTCTTTCTCTCCCGGCATTAAAGCATAGAAAATTTCTTTTCTACGAGAACTACTTAGATCACTTAAATTACAATCAAGCTCCCTCTCACTTAAAAAATTCAAATCTTTAATCAACGAAACTTTAAAAAAATCTCCAGAAATAAGTTTATTATTCCAAATTCCTTGAAGATTGTTTTTTGAAAGATAACAAATCATCATAATTTTTCCAAGTCGCTCAAGATACCTCAACTTTTCGATCGATGGAGATTCCAACTGTTTTAAATCTAAATATTTTACACCGTTTATTTCGATACTAGGCAATATTTTATGCTTGATAATACCTTCAATCAAAAGTCTTAAATACTCCCTTGATAATCCTCCAGCATCCATACCATGTTCTCTTTCACCAATTCGACTATTAAAAAAAACTTTAAGTTTTATTCCTCCAGAAGCTCTAGAAATCTCATCTGTAAAAATCTTTAACTGAGAAATGACCCCTTCCTTTGTATCCATCTCTCCACGCGTAAATTCGATACGAATCTCCGGATTTCCTGAAGGTGAACTATTACGGTTTACTGATATAGACGTGTGATCACTTCTAGTATTCGAAAATAATGAGGCTGTAGCTGTAGATCTATTGGAATTATAAGGTGTTAGCTCAATAAGAGAATTTGATCCATCAAGCTCCCCTCGATTCAAGCCTGTCGCGCTTCCTACATCATCACCGTATCTAACGTTTCTAGTAGAAGAGTCAACTCTAGAATGTTGCATAACCCAATCATAATTATCACCATGAATCCTTCTATTTAATTCATCAAGCTCCTCTTGATTCAATCCTCCGTGTGCAGAACTATCAGATTCGTAATCGTAATCATAATCATAATCTCTATGACTAAACCAACTTAAATCAGAAAGATATCCAACATATTTATAAAAAAAAGAAGGGGATATCAAAGCTATAGGCAACGAGGGTGGAAGTAAAAGAGTCGAAAAAATAAGTGTTTTAAAATCTTTCAACATTGTTTCTTGATCAAAACTTGAAATTTTTTTAGATATTTGACCAAGACTTAACAAGTTCGCACTGAATTTCAGAGCTAAGAGTGCTGTACGATAAGTAATATCTAAAGCTAATAAAACAGGAATAGCAATAGAAGAAACACGCGAAGCAATTTGTCGATCAAAAAACCCTCGTGCTCCTGATGCTCTACTCTCAATTGTTTTTCTATGATAATTCTCTATAAAAAATTCAGTAACAAATTCCATCTTTAACCTTATTATGTTACAAATTAATATCCTCGTTTGTTATATATAAATTACACAATACTTTTAAAGATTACACAAAGATATGACAAATAATATATTAAGATAGATTCAATACTCTACCCGAACACTTATGAACAAAGTAGGGGCATGGATATGTACTTCCGCTGTCTTATTTAGTTTTACTATGATTCCATTTTACGGATAAGCCCGTTTTTTTTTCACTGCCTCTTCGCCTATCCTTCGCTTTCATCAATAGCTAAATGCCTCTCCTCTTACCAAAGAGATCCTGCAGATAACGTCAAATCTTGCATCGTCATACCCGCCGCTTTATTACGACAGAGATAATGCGCAAGAGCGCCCACCTCATCTGGCTGAATCAAACGATTCTGCGGATTTCCATCTTTGGCATCTTGAATATACTCTTCACCAAATTCCGTCATCCATTTCTTCCCAAAACTTGTTTCAACCCATCCAGGACTAATCGTATTACAGGTCACTCCATGCGGAGCACCCTCAAGAGCCACACAGCGCGATAAAGCAACAACGGCAGCCTTCGATGCACAGTAAGCTGCCGATGTCGGTGCTCCAACAGATGCAGCTGTTGACGCGATGTTAATAATGCGCCCCCACTTCGCCTCGATCATCTTCGGTAAACACAACTTTATCATACGAAACGTTCCGGTTGCATTCACATCCATTACTTTTTCCCAAAGCGCCTCTGAATGCCCCACCACAGTCTGCTCACATGTCATGCCAGCAGCGTTTACCAACACATCCACCTGTCCAAACATCTCAATTGTTCTATCAACAAAGCTCTCAGCGGACTCCATCAAACAGACATCTAAATTCGTTGCAAAAACTTTGACTCCATAAGCCTCAATCGCTACCTTCGTTTCCTCTAAACTTTTCTGGTCCGGAGTAAATACAATCTCCCCACTCTCTTTTCTATGCGGATCTTGCTCAAGCAAAGAGCCAATAGCAATATTTGCTCCCGCATCAGCAAGCGCTAAGGCAACAGCCCTTCCCATGCCAGAAGCACCACCTGTTACCAAAGCTGTACGGCCTGATAAAAATTTCTCGTTCATTATTCAATTACTCCTAAATCATAACTATTTTATAAAACAAGTTTCTGAAATACATAATGAGGTATCGAGCAAGTCCGTAGGACGACAGATC
>JBDQID010000291.1:0-3262 GCA_040264515.1 Chlamydiales bacterium | reverse complement strand
GTCTACTGGTTTATAGAAATAGTTTTTAGACCACGGTAGTGGTCGTTTCTCTCTTTAGCCCAGCACTTTAGTGCTGGGACGGGATAATAAGAACAGTGTGCCGCGGCAGCGGTACCTCTCTTCTTTTTTAACTTTGAGATTCTGAGAGATGCCACTACCGTGGCATAGATTTTTTTCTGCCTTTCTCGGCACTAACGTGCTGGGCTAAAGAGAGAAGCGACCACTACCGTGGTCTTGTATAATCAACTGACATAGGTAACATTACCGTGGTCTAAAAACTATTTCTATAAACCAATAGACAGGGCGGAATTAAGAGTCGAACTAACGTTAGTATTAGCACTCTCAGCGTATGTCACTAAATATCAGAATTCTATGTTAGGTTGATGCGTATGCGGGCGCTCCGTCGCCCGCACTCTCATTGAAGGAGCGCTTACCCTGAACCCTTCACACTTACGCAGTAATTGCTCTCCCTAACGCAAGGATAAGGGGTGTCGTTCGGTGTTGCGCAAAGATAGAGGGCTGCAGGGTAAGGGGTCCTTCAATGAGAGTGCGGTTACGAAGCGCCCGCGCTATAAAGATTGAGCGCTGCGCAAGGATAAGGGATAAAGGGCGAGCTTGAGGGTTTTTTAAGTATAAAAGGTTAAGGTGAACAGCTCTCAGTTCAAGCCCGTATCGTCTCTTTTTTGATCTGGTAAAAGTTAAATGCGAACGCATCTTTGAAGCACTCTTTAAACTTATTTTTATTGCTTTTCGCATTCGTAGAATGTTTCAATGTCTGATGAAACTTCACAAGGTGGGTTAGAAACTCGGTGAAGTAGAGGTGGCGAGTTGGAGGTAACTTCTTAATCAACTCTAAATAACCTCCTCTAAAACTTTGAATGCACTCCTTTAAAAAAAGAGGCTCGCTTTGCTGCAGGCGAACGGATAAGTCACCCTCGAACAGTGCGATATCAAATGCTGGATATCCAATCGGTATTCCTTCTTGACTGACAGATTGATGCGCTGTGGAGAGATCGAAAAGTGTAATCCTCTCTGTTGCTGGGTCATAGAATATATTCTTTAAATCAAAGTCGCCGTGATGAAAGCTTGTGAAGTAGGCGGTTTTCTTTGCAAGATTCAACCTCTTATCACACGCACGCTCAATCTTTTTAGAGTCAATTTCATCAAAGCACCAAGCAAATTCCCCGGCAAGCGTATATAAGAACTCTCTCCATCGAGTAAATTGATTCTCGCCCCAACGGACGCTTTTGCGCTTTCCTTTGCTGTGTAATTCTCCCAAAGCTCTTCCGATTTTATTTAAAATAAACAGGATGTCTTTTCGGGAGTATTTACTTTTGTCTTTAACCATGTCGCTAATTAGTAAATCCATCCGCGTGCCCTCGATTACAGAGCTGCCAAGAAATAGATACTTCTCAGGTCCAGCTTGACACTTACCCACTCCAAGCAGATCGTGCGAAAAGCTTTCGGATAACTCCAAGCTCTTCAAAAGCGCGTTTCCCGAAAGCTCTCGTGTAGCCACGCGCGCGTGGTGCATATTCGTGCAGTAGTGCGTCTTTATAGCAAAGTGTACCGGGCTCTCAGAGACCTCTTGTTGTTTGCGTAGCTGAGGACTTATGTTTTTAACTACTGATTTAGAAAGCTTATCCTCTTCACCTCCTTCTTGATTCCACACTTCTTGGCCGAAAACCCTCCCAGCTTTTGCAATGGATGCCGTGGTGAGGATTGGATCAATGATCTCATACCGCTTTGCCATTTTCCAAACCTTTTCGAAAGCTAGGTTCTCTTTTTCTACTTGGGTAAGTGTGAATATAGCCTCTTCATTCTCAGGTCTCGCTTTAATAGCTGTAGCTGTTGCTTCTTCTAATAATTGATCCATGCTTCCTCTTGCTATAAACCTGCTTCCTAGTTATCATTGTTGCCCGTCAACAAAAAATTAGCAACAGTTTCAAATGAGCGTTCGTGACCTTACCATTCTTGGCTGCTCTAGCCAGCAGCCCACTCGCCACCGTAACCACGGAGCGTATGTCGTTCGTTGGAACAACGAAGGCTTTCTTTTTGATCCAGGCGAGGGCACCCAAAGGCAGTTTATTTTCGCAAATATTGCCCCTACGTGTATCACTCATATCTTCGTGTCACACTTTCATGGTGATCACTGCCTTGGTTTAGGTTCCATGCTCATGCGCCTTAACCTCGATAAAGTCACACATCCTATTCACTGCTATTACCCCGCAAGTGGAAAGAGATATTTTGACCGTCTTCGTTATGGTACCATGTATCATGAAAACATTCACGTAATAGAACATCCCGTTTCTCAAGCAGGCGTTGTTGAAGAAAATGAGAAGTTTAAGATCGAAGCTACCTTCTTAGAGCACGGTGTTGATAATATCGGATGGAAACTTACCGAAGCCGATAGCAGAAAGTTCTATCCCGAAAAGCTAAAAGCCCATTCTATTAAAGGGCCGATGGTGCGAGAGCTGATTAATAACGGAGAAATTGTTGTCGGAGACAATAAAGTCCAACTCGATGATGTGAGTTGGATTCGAAAAGGAGACTCCCTTGCTATTGTAATCGATACAAGACGGTGTCAAAATGCTATTGATATTGCCCGTGGAGCAAAGATTCTTCTTTGTGAAAGTACATATCTCGATGATCGTCACGAAATGGCACACAACCACTACCACCTTACAGCAAAGCAAGCAGCGCTCATAGCGAAAGAAGCTGGCGCTGAAAAGCTTATTCTAACGCACTTCTCAGCGCGTTATGAAGACGAAGAAGCGTTCGCTGAAGAAGCGCGCACCGTCTTTGCTAACAGTCACGCAGCAAAAGATTTACGACGTTTTACTTTTCCGAAGTAGTTTATAATCTAACGCCAGCTCGACTCTTAATTCCGCCCTGTCTACTAGTTTATAGAAATAGTTTTTAGACCACGGTAGTGGTCGTTTCTCTCCTTAGCCCAGTAGTTTATGGGGGGACTCATGAGACGCATTTTTTGTTATAAAAAAGCACAAAGTCGCAGTGCGACTTTGTGCTTTTCTTAAACGATCATCTCAGAAACAGAGCGTTACGTAAAAGGGTAAAGGATTTTGAGTCAGTAGCTCTTGGGTGAGGATTTATCTGCGATTTGGCTACTTCTTTGAAATCGTTTTACTTTTTTTAGCCGGAGCCTTTTTTTTAGCCGCAGGTTTCTTCTTCCCGTTGTTGCTTTCGGCTTCCGTTGTGGCAATGCGATCGGAGAGCGCACGTAGGGATTCTAGCTTATGAC
>JBDQID010000290.1:0-3272 GCA_040264515.1 Chlamydiales bacterium | reverse complement strand
TGTAGTACGGATTAAAATAAGCTAACGTCATCATGCTATAGTGCTTCCCTTCGGTGGAATCGGCTGTAAATGCGGATCATATTTGGGGTCACGAAGAAGCTCTGTGAGCCTCTCTTCTAACTCCGGAGTAATAATATGCTCCATCTCTTCTGCACTTCTATGTACCCGCTCGACCCCAAAACCCAAAAAATTTGCCAAATACACTTCCCAAAGACGATGTAAACGCACAATATGCGCAGCTCTTTGAATACCGTCATGTGTCAGATGATAACTACTCTTTTCATCCACACTTACCCAACCCTGACTCTTAAGGCGATTAAGAATCCAAAGTACTAAAGGAACAGAGGCCGCTTGCATCTTCGTTACCTCTCCGAGAGTCATCCCCTCATTTCCTCCAAAACGCCACATACTCTTGAGTATGTTCTCCTGCATACAGCGATGGCGGAACTTCGCGATCCGATACAAACGCAAGAAAACACCTCTTTCTGGTGCTAAAAAAAGAGAAAAAAGACAAATCGTAGACGCTATCATAATAATCATTGGACCCGTCGGCAGTGTCACATACCACATGGGATACTGCTCAGAAAGATATTTGGAAAGCTCCACAGAGCAAAAAACGCCTCCAAAACCACTAAGAAGACCAAAAAGAGCAGCCAAGAAAAACATCTTATAGAGCTTATGAGTAAATTGACGGGCAGCTGCTGCTGGTGCGATAAGCATACCCGACATCAAAACAACACCCACACTGCGAATTCCAACGATTACCGCAAAAACCATTAACAAAAAAATTAAACGCTCAATCATCTGGGCTCTAATGCCAATTGTCTGAGCAAATTCACGATCAAAATTAATAACTTGCAGCTCTTTATACAGAAAAAAAATAAACAAAATAGTAATAAGAGACAAACTACCATAAACAAAAATATGCATATCCGTCATCGTTGCAGCTTGACCGTACAAATACGCTTGAATCCGAACATAGAGCTGCGTATGCGTAAACTGCACACGGCTTGCAATCGTAATGCCAATACCAAAAAAGATCGAAAGGATAAAACACATTGCCGAATCACTGCGTACTTTTAACTTATGATTCATTACATCAATCAACCATAAACCAAAAAGAGAAGAGCCCATAGCTCCCACTAAAATAAAAGCAGAAATCAATACATCGCTTTCATAAGGAAAACAAAAAGAATAAAAAACAATGGATAAGATCACACCGGGATATGCCGCATGGGAGAGAGACTCTCCTAAAAGAGACTGCTTACGTAAAAAAGCAATCACCCCTACCAAGGATGCCGCCAAACACATAAACATCGATCCAAGCGTCGGAGCCCTTAAGACAGGATCTGTGAAATAAGAGAGAATAAGATCAAGCATATTGATTACAAGAGTCCAGATGTTTTACTTTGCGATAGCTTCGCAGCTTCTCCAAAAAGAGCGTGGCTCTTTCCATATGCAGAAAAAAGAGTTTCTTGATTAAATACTTCAGACACTTTTCCAGAGGCTACTAAATGCATATTCAACATAATGACCCAATCGAAATAAGACTCTACACTATTCAAATCGTGATGAACAACAAAAATTGTTTTACCTTCGCTCTTCAGCTGATGTAAAAGATCCATAATTACTTTTTCTGTTGCAATATCAATTCCAACAAAAGGCTCATCCATAAAGTAAAGGTCAGCCTCTTGAAGAAGCGCTCTTGCTATAAAAACCCTCTGCTGCTGACCTCCAGATAGCTGTGAGATCTGGCGATTAGCATATTGAAGCATCCCAACTTTATCAAGATAGCTCTTTGCAGCCTCGCGATCAGCCTTCCTAGGCCATTTAAAAAGCCCAAGTCTTCCGTATCTTCCCATTAGAACAAGGTCCAATACAGTAATGGGAAAATCCCAATCAACAGCTTCTTTTTGCGGTATATACGCAACTCTTTGACGAACACTTTTAAGCGGTTGGCCAAAAAATTCAACATTTCCATTAATGGGGGTTATAAGGTTCAGTGCCGTTTTAATCAGAGTCGTCTTTCCTGCTCCATTCGGACCAATAATACCCACAATATGCCCTGCAGGTACCGCAAAAGAGAGATCCCATAAAACCGGAGTCTTATCATAATTGACAGTTAGTTGATACGCTTGAAGAGCTGGAGTATCAAAATCAGTAAGATTCTGTGGTGTCATCAATGGACTCCTTTAAAAAACGGCTGATAGTTTCTGCGTTATGCCTAATCATTCCCAAATAAGAATCCCCAGCTGATCCAGCAGCTCCCATAGCGTCACTGTAAAGTGGAGTCGAGGCGATCTTTACTCTCTCCCCCTTCTCTTCCATAGCATCCACAATCTTTTTCACCGAATCTTTACTCACATTGGATTCTGCAAATAGAACGTGAATTTTATACTTCTTCAAGTGGTCGATAATATTTTGAATGTCTGTTGTGCTAATTTGAGTTTCAGGAGAGAGCCCTTCTGGAGCTTCACACCTCTTCTGCCACTCATCGGATGCCAATTCCGGCTCAAGAGCCAAATAACTTCTAGCAAAATAATTAAAAGCGTCGTGACTTGTCACAAGATAACGCCTCTCTTCTGGTATAGAATGCATCAGCTTTCGGACATGGAGGTTTTCTTCTTCCATAATTTTAAAAAGCGTCTCCCCATTTGCATGATACTCATCTGCATGCACTGGATCATGAGCACTTAAAGAGTCAACAATAACCGGAACTGTATACATCCACAATTCAATATCCATCCAAATATGTGGATCAGGCATACTACCTAAATAAAAAATCTTCTCAGGGAACTGCTCTTTAATGGCATTTCCAAGAGGAACTGCATTACTTTTAGATTCAAGAGCGTGCTTTAGACTTGGCCCATGTTCTAATCCAAGACCATTATAAAAAATAAGGTCTGCATATTCAAATTTTTCCCCATCACCTTTAACAAGCTCATAGGTATGCGGATCAAGGCTGTTTCTAATTAAAGGAAGAGTAGCAACATGCTGCTTTCCTATCTGTTTAACCAAATCATCAATCATTTCAATAGTTGAAAGAACTCTTAGTTTTTTTTCTTCTAAAATCCATTCATCGACAGGATCATTTAGAGAAGATTCATTATCAGAGCACGATAAGAGAAAAAACAAGGGCGAAAGAATCAAAAAACAAGTGAAGAGAAGCTTCTCAATGGGTTTTTTTCTAAAGCAAGTAAACTGTGTATTTTTTTTCAAGTGCATAAAATCGCCAAAACAACTGTTTTTCATTTAAAAGTAGTATTCGAAAT
>JBDQID010000289.1:0-3278 GCA_040264515.1 Chlamydiales bacterium | reverse complement strand
TCCCACGGTTTTGCAGAAAGCAACATCAAGGTATCTCCTGCTTGCAAAACAATATCAGCAACACTTCCCAACACACGCTTTCCTTGCCGATAAACAGCAATTACCGAAGCGCTATAGTAACGCCGGAAATCCACCTGCCTTAGAGTTTTTCCAATCAGTGATGATGTCGTAGCAATAACAACTTCGGCAAAGTGCGACGATGTGACATCTAGTTTGAAATGCGGATCAGCTGTTGATCGAAGCCCTGGAATGCTATGTAGCTCCGCTATTGTTTCGATATTTCCAGCAAAAACCAAACGGTCACCCGCAAGAATGAGCTCGTCAATTCCAGGTGAATCAATCCATACACGTCCCCTTTCAATCTCAACTAAATACTCACCACGCAAATATTTATTCGAAACATCCCCAATTGTTTTATCTGCCAAAGGGCACTCTGCTGTCACCAAAAATTCACCGGTGAACTCTCTTGTATCCTCCGTTACAGCTGTTGTTGGGTCAATACGATCGGGAAGCAGGCGATGGCCAATAACATCCATATAAATAAAGCCAACAATAGCGACTGGTACACCAACGTATGCGAGCTCAAAGAAGTGTAAACCGACACCATTGTTTGTAGCTCGCAGAAGACCGTCAACAACTAAATTTCCAGATGTCCCAATAAGCGTACAAGCTCCACCTAAAATAGTGGCGTAGGAGAGAGGAATAAGAAATTTCGAAGGGCTTAATTTCCTCTCTAGTGTCCACTTCCTAACAAGAGGCGTTAACATCAAAACAATCGGTGTGTTATTTAAAAAAGCTGATGCCACACTCAAAGGAATCATCATCCGAAGAAGTTGCTTTATTGATTTTTTCTTTTTTGGAAGAGCACGCCGAGCAATAAAATTAAGAATCCCATTAACTTCGAGTGTCCTAGCTATAATAAAGAGCATTCCCAACGTCATGATAATATCCTGAGAAAACCCTTGTAAAAAGTCATGTGGAGGAATAATACCAGAAATAACCAACGCTCCGGCTCCAATAAGCATAGTGATATCGGGGGGGAGGTACTCTTTTACAAGAGAGAAAAAAACGAGAACGAAAACAACAATAGTCAGCCACCCCTGCAAATCAAGCAGTGGAAAAGAAACTATCCCAAGAAAAGGCGTAAATGTTTGCATAAAGCATCTCGACAACTCTTTTTTTCTATCTTTACCATAAGCACAGTTTTTTTGCATCATATGGAAATGATCTATTATAAAAGTTGCCTACCCAATCGACTAGTACAAAAAGCTCTCTACAAAGGGCTCCTACTCGCTCTACCTGGAATCATTCTCATCAGCTACGCTGGAATTTGGCAGGTGGGTCTGTTAACCCCATTTTTTTTTATTCTAGGCTTGAGTCTAATCACGGCAGGGCTACTACCTTACCGTAAATCTGTTAAGATTCAATCTCACCCTCATCAAATCGCGATCGATCAAGAACAGCTATTTTTTGCTGAAAGAGGGACTTTGACTCTTTCCATACCTCTAACAATTATCGAAAGGATTGATTTTAAAGAATTTGGAGACCAGTTTGGACTTGCTATTTTGCTGAAAAACCGCCATAATGAAAAAATTATCGTTCATAAAAACGGGTTTAATGCAGCCGATTTTTCAAACAGCTGCCTCAAGAAATTCCATTACCATTTTTTCTTCCCGTACTTTCCAAAAAAAACTGTAAGCAAAATAGTAGAAGATAGCCATGATTATCCCCTTTAGACAATACCATTTATTTCAACTGCTCAATGCATTTGATCTGACCACATATCCCTTAGACCTTTTTCTACGCAATTACTTCCTTGAAAACCGCGCCATCGGCTCAAAAGATCGAAAAGAGATCTCAGAGGCTGCATACGGCATGATTCGCTGGCGTGGGCTCCTAGATCACCTGTGCCAAGGCGAACTTACATGGGAGCGGCGCTATGAGCTCTTCACTGAAATAGACCCTCTCTCCTACCTTGAGAAAGAAGAGATCCCAACAAACGTCCGTCTGAGCTTTCCTCCCTTTCTCTACTCCCTTATCAAAGAGACTTACGGTAAAGAACAAGCGCAAGATATTTGCCTTGCAAGCAACACTCAAGCTCCTACAACGATCCGCGTAAACAGTCTGAAATCTACACGCGATGATCTCTTAGGTCAGTGGTCAAATCAGTACTCCGTTATTCCATGCAAAAAATCCGCAACAGCCATCACCTTTAAAGAAAAAATTAACTTCTTTGCAACTCCCGAATTCAAAGCTGGTCTTTTCGAGATTCAAGATGAAGGCAGTCAGCTGCTTGCAAGCCTTGTCGATGTACAGCCAAAACAAAAAGTTCTCGACTACTGTGCGGGATCCGGAGGGAAAAGCTTAGCTTTTGCTCCGAAAATGAAAGGCAGCGGACAAATTTATCTCCATGACATCCGAAAGCATATTCTTTATGAAGCTCGCAAGCGACTAAAGCGCGCTGGCATTGAGAATTCCCAGCTCCTTTTCCCCGATGCCCCACATCTAAAGAAACTAAAGAAAAAAATGGATTGGGTTTTAGCTGATGCTCCATGTACTGGAACTGGCACAATCAGGCGCAACCCCGACATGAAGTGGAAGTTTACAGAAGAGATGCTAAAAAGACTTGTCTCCGAGCAACGCGTTATCTTCGAAAAGGCTCTTAGTTTTGTCAAGCCGGGAGGACACATCGTCTTTGGAACATGCAGTCTGCTTAAAGAAGAGAACGAGATGCAAGTGGCACATTTTCTAAAAACATATCCCATTGAGCTCGTTGGCGAGCCGTTCAGCTCTCTACCAACAAGAGGCGGCATGGACGGATTCTTCGGAGCTTGCTTTAGAACAAAAAAATAAAGATCATTTTACTGAAACCTACTGCTTTGTCGCGTAAGTTATTTAAATAAATCTAGGGTGGCCCTGATCCAATATGATTTATTACACTGCTGCGGCAGAATTGGATTTTAATCTGTTTTGTGTTGAATGAGCTGTACTGATATTTTTTAGACCACGGTAGTGGTCGTTTCTCTCTTTAGCCCAGCACTTTAGTGCTGGAAAAAGATAGAAAAAAATCTATGCCACGGCAGTGGCATCTCTTAGGATCTCAAAGTTAAAAAAGAAGAGAGGCGCCGCTGCCATGGCACACTGTTCTTATTATCCCGTCCCAGCACTAAAGTGCTTAGCATTACCCACATCTTTAATTAGGTAAAAACAGTTTAGACCACCTTTAAAATGGCTTTTTTTGAAAGAAAGTATGTCATAGACACTTATAAACGATAATT
>JBDQID010000288.1:0-3293 GCA_040264515.1 Chlamydiales bacterium | reverse complement strand
TCCGACTCCAACAAACTAACATTCAATCTGTTTAGTTCTTTTTTTAAATCAACTTTACATTCAAATCCAGCACCTTTTTCTTTAAATACTTTTATTGCAATATCTAACGACTCTTTGGTTATCTTTTTTGTTTCTTCATCACAATCTTCCGATATAAAACTTTGAATTCTGGAAAAAAGATCACTAATAGAAAATGCCATTCCACTCACCTGTTTTTATTTTTTATAATAACACAAAAACTAATTTAAAAACAAAAAAAACCACATAAAACAATACATATAGAACTCCTTCTAAATACTACTACAAGATCAACTTAAATAAAAAAACAAACCCACACAACAGCATATGAATTAATAATTTAATTCAGGAGAATCGTATGTATTAATAGCGCACATGCAGTTCAGGGGAGGAATAGGAGAGGTAGCACAAACTGTTAAAAAATTCATAATAAGATACTTATGCAGCAGTAAACAAAACGAAAAATAAATCTAGACACTCATTAAAAAAAACCGCAACCCTATAAGCCTTCCCTAAGACGACGAATACGCTCTTTAAGAGGTGGATGGCTTGCAAAAAGCGCAAAAAATCGAGAACGCCCATCTGAAATCTTCAAAGCTTGTACCGCCGCCTGCTCAGCATGAGAATCTCGTATAGAATGCGTATTTTCTAAACGCTCTAAGGCTGCAATCATCTTCTCCTTTCCAGCAAGCATCGCACCTCCAGCATCCGCTCGATACTCCCTAAAACGAGAAAACGCCATTACAACAAGACTTCCTAAAGCCATCAAAATCATCTCAAGAAAGAAAACAAGAATATAGTAACCAAAACCACCAACTCCATGCGACTCCTCTTCATCACGCCCACCACGCATAACCACAAAGGCAATCACTCTCGCTAAAAACATAACAAACGCATTGACAATCCCTTGCAAAAGAGTCATCGTAACCATGTCCCCATTAGCAATATGCGCTACCTCATGGGCAAGAACCCCTTCAACCTCATCACTCTCCATTTTTTGTAAAAGACCCGTTGAAACCGCAACCAAAGCGTGAGACTGTGTAGGCCCTGTCGCAAAAGCGTTTACCTCAGGAGAGTCGTAAATCCCAACTTCAGGCACCGCTCGTAAACCTGCCTTTCTAGAAAGTTGCTGTACCTTATTCAAAAGCTCTCTACACGACTGATCGGGACTATTTGGAGGAATAATTTTAATTCCCATCATCATCTTAGCCATAAATTTAGAAAGCGCCAAAGAGATCAACGCTCCACCCATTCCCCAAATCAAACAAAACGCCATAAGCGCTTCATAGTTCAACCCGCTGCGATTCAAATAAGGCCGAATATTTAAAATATTTAAAACTAACGATATCGTTACAATAACCAAAAGATTAACAAAAAGATAAAGCCCCACTCGCTTTGCCCAACCCATAAAAAAACTCCTTATAATTATGATAATTCTTTAGAGGTCATTATAAACACAAAACTCTCTTAAAACAACTTTTTCAATTGCAAACTCACAACACACTACCTTAACGATAACTCTTCATCTAAAGGTGTTGGTGATAAAGGCGAAGGTGGAGGTGGTGTAACAAACGAACGGCTTACAGGACTTGTACTACTCGGAGTCAACCCTCCAGATAACTTCCCCCTTATCTTCTACAAAGAAAACTGCGCCGATATGGCCATTCAAGAAAATGACTTCTCCTGCAACGACCTAGAATCCAGTGAAGCCCTACTCGTCACAGGAACGCACTTCTCAACAGAAGAGATGTTCCACATCTCCAAAAGAGCCGTTGCCTTTGCAAAATCCGTTGGAACAAAAGTTATCCTAGATATCGACTACCACCCCGTCCTCTGGGGTCTTAGAAAAAGATATCGATATGGCCGCCCTAGAAAGACACCACAAAGTACTCCGTAGCACCAGAAGAAACTAATACCATATACAGTACACCGTATACGCAAAAAAGCAGTGGCCCGTAATTCCAAAATTTGACACAACAGTTGTTTCGATTTAAGGAGTACAAGCCATGCAAACAGCAATCAGAGACCAAGTCCCCCTATTCATCAATGGACAATTTTGCGAAGCCACCACAACTGAATGCATCGAGCTAACCAATCCCGCCAATCAAGACGTTATCACAAAAGTCCCTCTCTGTAATCCACTCGATCTCAATGTCGCTGTACAAGCCGCAAAAGACGCTTTTCCCCTCTGGAAAGAACTCTCAGTTTCAAAACGCGCGCGCATCTTCCTAAAGCTACAAGCCCTTTTAAAAGAACATCAAGAACAAATCGCACACTGCATCACAGAAGAACAAGGCAAGACGCTTGAAGATGCCAGGGGCGATGTCTTTCGTGGAATCGAAGTCGTAGAGCAAGCTGCAAACATAGCATTTCTTCTCATGGGAGAAACTGTTGAAAATGTATCCACACACATCGACAGCTTCTCCTACCGACAACCCTTAGGCGTCGTTGCCGGTATCACACCATTCAACTTCCCATGCATGATACCCCTATGGATGTTCCCACTTGCTATCGCCGCCGGAAATACATTCATCCTCAAACCTTCCGAACAAACCCCACTCACAGCTATCATGCTAGCAGAACTTACCCAAAAAGCCGGCCTTCCAAAAGGCGTTCTCAATATCGTTCACGGAGACGCCGGAATTGTCAACAGCATCTGCGAACACCCAGACATCAAAGCCGTATCCTTCGTAGGCTCATCCCGCATTGGACAAATCGTCTCATCAAAAGCTATAGCCTCCGGCAAACGCGCCCAAGCTCTCGTCGGTGCAAAAAACCACGCCGTCCTCCTTCCCGACTGCAATAAAGAAGAAGCCCTCAATGGAATCGTCGGAGCTGCCTTCGGCGCCGCAGGACAACGCTGTATGGCAGTCTCAGTTGCTGTCTTAGTCGGAGAGACACAAAAATGGACCAATGCAATCGTAGAAAAAGCAAAAAAACTCAAAGTTCTCGTCGGAAAGCAAGAAGGGGCCGATCTCGGCCCCCTCATTTCTAAAGCCGCAAAGCAGCGCGTCGAAGCTCTCATTGATTCCGGTGTACGCGAAGGTGCAAACCTTATTCTCGACGGACGCAGCCCCAAAGTAGACGGCTACGAAAACGGCAACTTCTGCGGACCCACCATCTTTACCAATGTCAGTCGCGAAATGAAAATTTATCGCGAAGAAATCTTCGGACCCGTCCTCTGCATCCTTAGCGCACACAGCCTCGACGAAGCAATTCAGATCATCAACGCAAACCCCCAAGGTAACGGAGCTGCGCTCTTTACAAGCTCAGGC
>JBDQID010000287.1:0-3296 GCA_040264515.1 Chlamydiales bacterium | reverse complement strand
CAAGCGCTTCAATGCCTCTGTTTGCAAAAGAGATTCTCTTGCGAAGAAAATCACGTGTCAAAGCAACGCTCTCTCCACTCTTCGTTTGCATGCTAAAGGTTAAAGGAGCCTCCTCTTCAACAACGACTTCTTCTACTTTAGGTTCTTCTTTAACAGTCTCTCTTTTTGCTTTATGTTGTGAGCGGTAAAGGATAAAGTCTTTAGCTACATCAAAGTAGCCCTCACTCATCATAAAACGCTCGATCGCATCCTGAATTTCTTCTACTGTCACCACAGGATTTTCTTTCGTCACATCTACAACAAAAGAGACCACAAGAGCTGTAAGATCGTTAATCGCTTCGATGTTTTCCTGAGGTACAATCCCTTCAATCTTATAAGTATCGCGAAACCCTTTTTCAATTGCAGACGCAATCTTCATCGGGTTAAAACGCACAATACTTTTGCCATCTCTGCGCTGTACTTTCAGATTGCGTACGGAGTCTTCACGCAGGACTTTATGGTGATCACGATAAAGGATGTAGTCGCGAGCAACATCGTGAAAGCCAGCTTCCATAAGCTGCACTTCTACCGTGTCTTGAATCTCTTCAACTGTTGGACGATGCTGCAAAGACATAATGACCGCGACTATGCGCTCCGTTACATCCTTTACAGCCTTTGTCAACTCTTCTGGAAAAGGCATTTCTAAATTAATCTTTTTAGTGTCCCGAAAGGCCGCCTCTATTGCCTTGTAGATACGTTCTGAGTCAAATGGAAGCAACATTCCATCGCGTTTTACGATTGTAAACCATTTTTTCTTAGCCTTTTGAGGCTCCAACACTGTTTTAGGAGTTGTAGACATAACCGATCCCACCATCATTGAATTTTTCGCTGTTTGATCAGCCAGTATACTCAATTCCGACTCCATTTTTCCACCAAATTCTGCTCTCAATTTCTCTTTTTACAAAACAGCAAAAATCAAAGCTCAACTCCCGAGGGTTACGTCAGATTGTTTTTTAAAAGCACCTGCATTCTATTTTTTTATACACACAAATGCGGCGGCAAAATAAAAATAAACGATCATTCCATAAACAAATCAAAGAGCTTTGCTCTTTGCTGCGGCCGACGGAGCGGCCGCGCCACAACCAGCAAACATCGCATTAGGATAGAGAGTTTTATCCTTACGCGGTGCACACTGCTTGTAGCGCGGCGACCGCAGATTATGAGCACAGCTCATAATCTGCTTCACAAAACACATTTTTGTTATAAAAAAACAAACAAAAAGATAGACTGCTTTATAAAAAAGCTTACACAATGAAAACTGAATATACAATAAAGCCAATCGGATTTTTTTCAGGAAAAACCTCAGATCGTTACTCTCTACCTCGACAACCGGACAGTTTTTTAAATAACAGCGGAACTGTTCTATTAAATAAAGGGTATAATTACGAACAAGCAGTTGTTGATTTAAACTCTTTTAGTAAAATCTGGATTATTTATCTGTTTCACAGAAATAGCACATGGAAGCCAAAAGTGATGCCGCCGCGCGGAGGCATAAAGCGTGGTCTTTTTGCTACAAGATCACCACACCGCCCCAACCCCATTGGCATCTCATGCGTGAATTTGCTCTCTGTTTCAAAAAACTCGATCACCATTGCAAACCACGATCTTCTCGATGGCACGCCCATCCTAGACATCAAGCCGTACATCCCCTACGCAGACGCACATCCCGACGCCTCACACGGTTGGCTAGAAGAGTTTATCAATGAAGAAAAGTACGAAGTGATCTGGGAAAGCCGTCTAGAAGAGAAGCTGCTGTTCTTAGAGAAGCACAGCGTAGAGCTGTGTAAAGAAGCGTCAAAGACGCTATCCGAGAATCCATTTCCCTACCCTAGCCGACGCATCACTAAAGTCAGTGAAACCGAGTACACCCTCGCATACAAAACGTGGCGTATCTCCTACTCTATTGATGAAGAGAGGCTACAGGTAACAATCAGCTCTATTTTTTCCGGTTATACCGAAGAAGAATTAAGTAGTAACAAACCGTCCAAATGGAACGATCAGCACGTACACAGAAGCTTCAATCTCTTGTAGCCCCATGAAACGTATTTTCCTAAAACGATCGTTCCATAAACAGAGCAAAGAGCTTCGCTCTTTGCTGCGGTCGACGGAGCGACCGCGCTACAACCACCAAGCATTGCATAAGGTTAGAGCGTTTTACCCTTACGCGGTGCACACTGCTTGTAGCGCGGTCGCGCCGCGACCGCAGATTATAAGCATAGCTCATAATCCGCTCCATGAAACACATTTTCGTTATTCAAAAAACAAAGTAGCGACGCTACTTTGTGCTCTTCCCTAAAACGATCGCTCCGTCGACCGCGCTACAACCAGTAAACATCGCATAGAGATAAAGAATTTTGGATTAGCGGATCTTTATTACAACATTAGCGTAAATTCAATATTGACAATCGACCCGTTCAAGCACGAACTTATTTTACCTGAGAATCTAGTTTTGATAGAGCAGTAGATGTCACGATACTCTTCCCATCAAAAAGATCGTTAAATACTTTTTCCAGGGATACCGTCGGAGCTGCACTCTCTTCTTCCGGCTTAATCAACTCTGTTAATTTTCTTGCACTTAAGTTTTCACTTCTCTTTGATGCCAATTCAGAATCTGCAGAACGCTTGCTAGATATACTTCTTCTTGAAATCCCTGGGTTGTGATTCGCCATAGTTTTAGCTGAACTTACGCGCCCTTCAATACCAACCATATTTTTAACCAGCTGAGAAGCTTGAGCCTTCTGCCTGTGGCTAGCCACTTTCTCCTCTCCCGGAAGCACAGCATTCAACCTAGATAAAGCTTCTCCAAGGCTAACAGTAGAGTCCACATTTAATAAAAAATTCAATATCTCGCTTTCATTTTCATCAGCTTTCTTACCTGAAGATGAATCTCCCTTCTTATCTGTATCAACCTTATCAAGACTCTCCATAAGCCCTTTTAAAGCGTCCGCTAAATCCTCTTTAACTCCATCTAAATCTGTCTTAACTCTAGGAGGTTGCATAACAGCTGGAGAAAGCGGCTCCCTTACGTCATCCAAAAAAGTAAGATTTTTTTGCTGCACATCACCACCGTGCAGAAATGTCACAACTAACTGATCATCAACAACTGAAATGCTGGGAGCTGAATTCAAGTTGCTAGCGCAATCTGCCAGATACCAGATAGATATTATAAAAAAATAGGCCCTTACACTCAATATCTTATTTTTAAACATGATAGGTGTTTTTTGAATCAGAAGTAGATAAAATGGTATAATAAAGGT
>JBDQID010000286.1:0-3301 GCA_040264515.1 Chlamydiales bacterium | reverse complement strand
CGATGTGACCGTTTCAGTCGTCATGGTGTTTACCTAAATTGTGGAGAGTGCGAGAGGGAACTTAGCTCTAGCATGTTTTTTTCTCCTGAAGAAGATAAAGAAAATAGCTACCGCCTAAAAAAGAAGAGAGTGTACCAAGGCTCAGAGCGTATAGCTCAAAGAAGCGTATGAATAAATCAAGCCCAGCTAATAGAAGTGCTCCTGCGATAATACATAAAAGCAGTAAGCTTTTGTTGTCGGGTCCTTGGAGTTTACGGAGGAGGTGAGGTAAGACAAAGCCAAAAAAGGCGATACTACCCATCGTAGCTGTTGCACTTCCCGTTAAAAGAGCAATGGATAGAAAGAGCTTCCAACGCACTTTTTTTGTTTCAACACCGAGGTTTTTCGCCTCCTCATCGCCAAGTGAGAGTATGTTGAGCTCATTTCTGTAATAAATGGGAGACGCCATTCCAAGCAGTGTAAACGGTAGTTGTACTTGAACATGTTGCCATGTTAGATCAATACTAGAGCCGGCTGTAAATTCAGATACCGTTTGCATGAGCGACCAGTGATCGCGAAAGGCGTATAAAGCGCCTTGCTGAATAGCCATGAGAAGGGTAGAAAGCGCAATGCCAGTAAGGATTAAGCTTTGTAGATGGCTCTCGCTCTGTTTTCGAGTAATCATATAAAGAAGAAAGAGAGTACTCATTGAGCCCAAAATGGCATACAACGCAATAAAATAGCCTTGTAATCCTAAAAAAAGCGCAATAAGAACAAATAAATGGCTTCCAGCAGTGATTCCAAGAGTGCTCGGAGATGCTAATGGATTGCTGAAAAGAGCTTGGATTGTCGCGCCAGAAACGGCCAAAGAGGCTCCTGTTGAGAAAAGAATAAGAAGACGTGGAAGACGGGAGTCCAAGATCGGATTCCACTCTTGGCTATTAAAGAGTAGTCGCTCAGCAGCTTCGTAAACGCTTTGTTGAAGTGGAGCGTCACCGATGAGTAGTGTGGATATAGCGATGGTGAGCGTTAAGAGCCATAACAAGGTCGTAATAGGCAAGGAGAAAGAATTGAGAGACATCTTGTTGGGTTGCAGCATCGACACAGTAGAGTTGTTGGTTCTTGATCGCAGGCACATTTTGAAGGCTTTTATCTTTGAAAAGTAGCTCTTTTAGATTTTGCCCAGGTTCTTCTTCAATAATGATACAATCAGGATTTAAATGGATCAGTTTTTCTCGACTAATTACCGTTTGCCACTCTTCTGAACCCTTAATTTCCATCGCACCGATCTTTTTTAAGAGCTGTCCTGTGATGGTTTTTAGAGAAGGAGTTGCCCAATGACGCTGTTTTTTTAGGTAAAGGATTTTAGATGGTATGCTTTGGGGTAGTTGTTTATCTAGCGCGTGCATACAACATTGCATGAAACATGTAAGCAGTTCTGCTCTGATTGTTCTATCACACTCGCTGCCAACAACTCTTATTGCTTGGAAAATAGCTTGGATATTAACAGGATTTGGAAGCTGAATAAGCTCAATCCCTTGGTTTTTTAATGTATTGAGAGTCTGTGGAAGGGAGTAGGTAGAGACAAATGCTTTTTTTGGCTTCTTTAAAGCAATGGCTTCTGATCGATATCGATTTGTTGTCAAAGAGATCTTATTTGTTAGCTCTGGAGGATAGAGCTGCGTGATCTTTCGAACGCCTTGTGGAATAGCTACAATCTGCTCGCTATCTAAAAGGGCGAAAAGCATGCTCGCAGCAGCGTAGGATTGTGGAAGATAGTGATTATTAGAGACTCTTTTTTTATTAAGTTTGTTTTTTATCTTTTGAAACAACACTTTTTGATTGTTGGTAATAAATGATTCATTACTCCATATTTGTATTAACTTACTTGTTGAATCTATTTTCCCAAGTAATGCTTGGTGAAAAAGGTTTCGCTCTAGAGCTATTTTAATAGGTAATTTTTTATTTTCTCTTTCGTCTGCTTGCTGTTCCCATATACATAGAAGAATTAGAAAAAAAGAAATTATTGAATGTTTTTTTAACATAGGCTTGATTTAGTCTTAATACAGTTGATTTATAATAATTTTAATTATACATATTTAAGGAGTCGATGATGAGTGCAAGTATCTCAGCCCCAGTTAGTGGACATCAATCTATAACAATAGAAGGGATTAAAAACGATCTAAAAAATAAGGGTCGTATTTCTCTTCCTAATGGTCGAAACTTAAGAGTTGGATTGGTTGAAAATGGTAAAAAAATTTATATCGATCAAGAGAAAGGCCGCATGGAAGCAGAGCAATTTAATTCTCTTATAGATAAAGTTTCTGCTATTTTTCTTCAATCGATAGTTGCAACACAAACTGAAGGCAAAGATATTAACGATGTTTTTAAAGCTGGAACTCGAATTTCTAAAAAGAAAATTACAACTCAGATAAATCCTAATTTTTTAACTTTTAAAGGAGAAATTGCTCAAAAGGTAAATTCAGCCTTTGATGGACTCTATAATTCGAAAGAGTGGAAGGGTATAACCTCATCAACAGCAACAGTGCCACCTGTACCAATCAAGCCGGTTACACCCAAGCCGGTTACAGCCCCACAAGTAGCCACTCCTAAAAAACAGTCTTTAACGATAGCTACTTGGAATGTTGGGCGCTGCTGGGATTATCAGAAGTTGTTGAATAGACGATTTAATGATAAGGGGATAAGAAGAAAAAAACGTCCGGAGGCAGAAGCAGATCGAGTTCGACTACTTAAGACGCAAGTTGAGGAATTGAAAAAAGCAACAAGTGGTATTTTTGTTTTGCAAGAAGTTGGTTTTACTCCAGATCGTGTTGAAAATAGCTCAAAGAAAGCAGATCGAAATGGAGATTTAATTCGAAACGCGCTTCATTCAGTTAAGCCAGATGCTATTAGACGATATAATAGACTCTTTGTTAAAAATCTTTTAAATGGAGGCGGCTCTGATATATGGCAGTTTTCTTATGATGAAAGTGAAAACCTTGTTGCTTGGGATAGCAGAAGGTTTCGTAAATTAAGTGAAGGCTCTCAGAGCCGAACAGGAAAAAACCGTTGGCAGCATGTGACTCTACGTGATAAGACGACAAATAAAACAATTCGAGTTGCTTCCGCTCATTTAAGTGGCTTTAGCTTAACTCAGCCAGACAAACGTAATCAACATGGAGAGCTTCCTAGAGATAGAGGAGATCGTGATTTAGAAACTCTTGCTAAAAGCTTAGAGAGTGCCGATGCATCATGTAAAGCAGATCTTACTTTTATTGGGATGGATGCGAACTCTACGCCTGATATTCACGCTAAACGTCTT
>JBDQID010000285.1:0-3303 GCA_040264515.1 Chlamydiales bacterium | reverse complement strand
TTTTCTACCTTTCCCAGCACTAAAGTGCTGGGCTAAAGAGAGAAACGACCACTACCGTGGTCTTGTATAATCAACTGACATAGGTAACACTACCGTGGTCTAAAAACTATTTCTATAAACCAGTAGACAGGGCGGAATTAAGAGTCGAACGACGTTAATAGTAGTACGACCTACACATAGCACTAAATATCAGAAATCTATATTAGGTTGATGCGAATGGGGCGCTCCGCGCCCGTAGATTATGAGCGCAGCTCATAATCGGATTCATGAAATGCATTTTCGTTATAAAAAAACAAAGTAGCAACGCTACTTTGTGCTTTTCCTTAAACGATTGTCTCATAAATGTAGCAAAGAGCGAAGCTCTTTGCTGCGGGCGACGGAGCGCCCGCGCTACAAGCAGTGAGCATCGCATAAGGGTAGAGGGGAGGATCACTTTAAGAGGTTTTGATTAGGGAACGCAGCATGAAGGGTAGGATGCCGCCGTTGAGGTAGTAGTCGACTTCGATGTCGGTATCGAGACGGCAGACAAGAGTCGTAGAGACAGCACCTGTCGAACGGTGAATCTCGAGCGTCACTTCCTGCATTGGCTTGATACCGTTTTCAAATCCGGTAAGGGAAAATGTATCCTCAGCTGTAATTTGAAGGCTTTGCCAGGAATCACCTTCTTTAAATTGGAGAGGAAGAACTCCCATCCCGATTAGGTTACTGCGATGGATCCTCTCAAAGCTCTCGCAAACAACAGCTTTGACTCCGAGTAAACTCGTGCCCTTCGCTGCCCAATCCCTTGAGCTTCCCATTCCGTAATCTTTGCCACCGAAAATAATCAGCGGTGTGTTTTGTTTTGCATAATGCTGGCATGCATCGTAAATAGGCATCGGGGTGCCTTCTGGCATCACTTTGGTAAAGCCGCCTTCTTTTCCGTCAGCCATAAGGTTTCTAATCCGAATATTAGCGAAAGTACCACGCGTCATGACTCGGTCGTTACCACGACGACTGCCGTAGCTATTGAAGTCTCTTTCGTTAACACCTAAATTGTTTAGGTACTTCCCAGCTGTGGTATCGGGTTTGAAAGCACCGGCAGGGGAGATGTGGTCTGTGGTAACAGAGTCTCCAAAAAGAGCGAGTGCTCGCATATCCTTAAACTGCGGTGCTTTTGGAAGATCGAGTCCAAAGCTTTCGAAGAAGGGAGGCTTTTGGATATAGGTACTCTGTTCATTCCAGCTGTACTGTACACCTTCATGAGAAGGGATTTCTTGCCATAGACCACTTGCATTAAAGCAGTCACTGTAGCGTTCTTTATACATCTCAGGTTGGATTGCGGATTGGAGCGCTTTTTGGATTTCATCAGAGGAAGGCCAGATGTCTTTTAGAAAAACAGGTTTACTTTCTAGGTCATATCCCAAAGGCTCTTTGTCTAAATTGATATCGACTCTTCCAGCAAGAGCGAAGGCGACTACAAGCGGAGGCGACATTAAGAAATTCGCTTTAATAGCTCCGTGAATACGCGCCTCAAAATTGCGGTTTCCGCTGAGGACACTCGCTGTTACAAGGTCGTGTTTTTTAATTGCAGCTTCAATCTTTTCGTCTAAAGGTCCACTGTTACCGATACATGTTGTGCACCCGTAGGCGACAGTTTGAAAGCCTAAAGCATCGAGGTAGCGTTGTAGATCGGATTTTTCTAAATAGTCGGTAACAACACGTGAGCCTGGAGCCAAACTCGTTTTGATGATTGGATTAATGCTTAGCCCTTTTTTCACAGCACTTCTTGCTAAAAGGCCAGCAGCTAACATAACACTTGGGTTACTTGTGTTCGTGCAGCTTGTAATTGCTGCAATAATAACGGAGCCGTGATGTAATGTTGTATCACCGACACGGCATTCTGAGTAACCTGGGTTAATCACAGTGTCTGTAATTGGCTTGTTGGATACCATTTCCACTTCATCCCACTCCGGCTCTTTTTTGGAGTGATCAAGGAAATTTTTGCCTCCTGTACGGTGTTCTTCTTCAGAATGGAAGGTACCGTCAGTGTGAATGCAGACTTTTACCGATAGGTCCTCTTCTTTTCTTCCGTAACCACCTTTTTCAACAGATGCAAGGAGGAGGTTTTCAAATTTTTCTTTGATTTTGTTTTGATCAATCCTATCTTGTGGTCGCTTGGGTCCGGACAAACTAGATGTTAGGGTACTTAGATTGAGTTCAATACAGTGAGTGTAGTCGATTTCACCTTGATCAGGAATGCCGAAAAGCCCTTGCAGGCTAAGATACTCTTTGATTTTCTCTGTTTGAGAGCGTTCTCTTCCTGTAGTTTCTAGGTAGGCAAGAGTTTTATCATCCACAGGGAAAAAACCGATGGTAGCTCCGTATTCTGGGGCCATATTGGCAATGGTAGCTCTATCAGCAACAGAAAGTGTTGCAGCACCTTTGCCAAAGAATTCAACAAACTTTCCAACGACATTTTCAGCTCTTAAGAGTTCGGTCACGCGCAGAGTTAGGTCAGTTGCCGTCACACCTTCTGGCATCTCACCTGTAAGGTGGACTCCGATCACTTCCGGAGTCTGAATGGCCACGGGCTGTCCGAGCATTGCAGCTTCTGCTTCAATCCCACCAACGCCCCAACCGACAACTCCGAGCCCATTAATCATTGTGGTATGGGAGTCCGTTCCAACGAGTGTGTCGGGGAAAAGGACTGTATCGTCTGCTTCTTGTTTTTGGGAGACCACGTGTGCGAGGTATTCCAAATTCACTTGGTGTACAATGCCGATACCTGGAGGAATCACACGGAAGGTTTTAAACGCTTGCTGTCCCCATTTTAGAAATTCGTAGCGCTCTTTGTTGCGTTCGAATTCGATGTTAAGGTTGTAGCTTAGAGCATCTTCAGTGCCAGATCGATCAACTTGCACGGAGTGATCGATAACCAGATCAACGGGAACTTGTGGCTCAATAAGACTTGGATCAAAGTTTTTATCTGCCACAGCGTCACGCATTGCAGCAAGGTCAACCAAGAGTGGGACACCTGTGAAATCTTGAAGGATGACCCTGGATACAACAAAGGGCACTTCACCAGTTCCTGGTTTTTTTGCATTCCACTTGGCTAAAGCAAGGACATCTTCTTCTTTAACACGTTTTCCATCGCAGTTGCGCAGTAGAGATTCTAAGACAACACGGATGGAGACGGGGAGGCGTTTGAGGGAAAGGCCGCTCTCTTTTTCAAGAGCAGGCAATGAATAAAAAGAGAATTTGTTGTTGCTGGGAAGTGATTGCTTTGTATTCATCGGTTCCTTCTTATTTTTTCAATTCAGTCGC
>JBDQID010000284.1:0-3311 GCA_040264515.1 Chlamydiales bacterium | reverse complement strand
TTGCGTCCATGGATATTCCCACAGTGATTGCTCTGGAAGCGGGCTTAAGTTTCCTGGGTATGGGCGTAAAACCTCCAACTCCATCCTGGGGAAGCATTCTGAATGATGGTTATACGTTGATTCGCAATACGCCATGGCCGATTATTGCAGGTAGTATCCCGCTTGTTTTGATCACACTCGGTTTTACTTTCCTCGGTGAATCATTGCGCGATTTAATCGATCCGAAGCTGAGGAAATCGATATGAGCGATCGATCTTTGCCAGAAAGTGTCTTAAGTATCCGTGATCTCTCGGTGCACTATGGTACCGATCGTGGTGAATTGAATGCACTGCTACATGTCAATCTGGATGTGCCTAAAGGATCCATCGTTGGTGTGGTAGGGGAAAGCGGCTGTGGAAAGTCTACGCTCGGAAGAACACTACTTCGGCTTTACGAGCCCACTAAGGGCGAAGTTTTTTTTGAAGAGAGCGATCTTTTTGCGCTCTCTTCAAAAGAGGTGAAAAAGATACGGCGTAAGATGCAAATGATTTTTCAAGATCCTTACGCTTCTCTAAATCCACGCATGACTGTTGAAGAGATCGTGGGTGAGGCGCTTGACATTCATAAGCTTGCCAGGGGGAAGAGACGAAAGGAGCGCATCTCTCAGCTCCTTGAGCTTGTCGGTTTAAAGCCTGCACACCTTAGCCGATTTCCTCACGAATTTAGCGGTGGACAACGTCAGCGTATCGGCATAGCCCGTGCTTTGGCGGTCGAGCCGAAGTTTATTGTTTGCGACGAACCCATTTCGGCACTGGATGTATCCATTCAAGCACAGGTTGTCAATCTTCTCAAAGAGCTACAAAAGAAGATGGGGCTCACCTACCTCTTTATTGCGCATGATCTTTCGATGGTGGAGTACATCTCCGATCGCGTGGCAGTCATGTATTTAGGACATCTCGTAGAGCTCGCTTCTAGCGACGAACTGTATCACTCCCCGCTCCATCCCTACACCCAAGCTCTTCTTTCTGCCATCCCCATTCCGGATCCAAAGATTGAAAAAGAGCGGCAGCGCATCCGTCTTAGCGGCGATGTTCCAAGTGCCATCCAGCCGCCTCCTGGCTGCGTTTTTCACACACGTTGTCCTTTCGCAACGGACATTTGCAGGAAAGAAAAGCCGTCTTTCGAAGAGCTCAAACCAGGACACTTCGTGGCGTGTCACCATGCTGAGTAAAGGGTAATCCAGAGCCCAGAAAGGCCTCTCATGATTTCTTATACTGCTACCACATATGTGCATTAAGCTAACGAAAGGGATAATAATAGCATTGTACCGCGATAGCGGCAGTTCTCTTTTTCTTTAGTTTTGAGATGTTGAGAAATACCACTACCGTGGTGTAATTTTTCTTTATACCTCCCCAACACTAAAGTGCTGGGCTAAAGAGAGAAACGACCACTGCCGTGGCCTTGAAAACATCAACTTATGCAACAGAACACTAGTTGCTAAGGTAGGTATTTGATGGTGGCTTGTCTGGTGTGTGGCGCGACGGTGTGCCGCTTACAAGCTGTTCTATTTGTTGTTTGGAAACAATCCTTTCCGGGCTAATGCGCTCCATGAGATCGACAAGAGCGAGCATAAGACGTTCAACTTCCGCTGCGTTATCGATAGCATTATTATATCTTTTGCAATCTAGCATCTGATTGTCTATATCAACAACATGCAACATCGGCCATATATCTAGATGTGAAAACTCTTTTTTTCTAGACAGTTTCAGGTGCAATCTTTTCATTCCTTCGCTCCAGTAGCGAGCGTATGTACCACTCTCTCTTATCACATCTGGATACGCTTGAAGCTCTCTTGAGAGCCATAAATTACGGCGTATATCGGACACAAGCGACGAGCATACAGAATTCCATTCTCGTTTTTCTTGACTATACTTCAAATCACCATCGATAAGCCACCATCCTAAGCAGACGGCGCCAAGGCCACCGAGAGCGTGAATGATCATGGGAAGAATTACCTGAGCTGTCATTTCTTGAAAGCTTCCGTAGTGCCATAAGCCAAAGAGGCATGCGTGAGCCACTAATAACAATACGGGAATAGTTAATAACTTAAGTGCGAGTTTAGTTTTTTCAGACATTTGCTCCCCAGTCCTATATTCACATTTATTTTTTACTTTTATAAAAAGAAAGCAATTTATGTAAAATATATTGTCAAAAGCGTCTAGAAGGGGTAGTATATAGAAAGATCCTAAATATCCGAGCACATCTTAAATCAATGACTTCTAACAAGCAAGAAAGAATATCAAATAATTTCAAACAACTCATTCGCGAATATCTATCTGGCAAATCTTATATCCCGATGGAAAGCAAAGAGCTTATCACCAAGCTCTGCATCACCGAAGAACACCTCTCTTTATTCGAAAAGACATTGCGCGAAATGACAAAAGAAAAAGAATTGGAAAAAAAAGGCGCACGCTACCGACTAAAATCTGTAACAACAGAAGTTGTCTCAGGTCTCTTTCACGGGCATCGACGTGGCTTTGGTTTTGTAACCCCTGATAACCCCAGGCAGTTCGAAGACGATATCTTCATCCCCAAGCATCTGACGCAAAACGCTGTTGACGGGGACATCGTTGATGTTTTAGTCAACACGGGTTTCATTCCTGAGAAAAGCCCAGAAGGGCGCATTGTTGCTGTAACAAAACGAGGGCGCACACACATTGCGGGTACGATTCGAAAAGTCAACCAGTACGGCCACATCTTCGCTTACGTCCCCATTCTTGGAATGAACAAACTTGTCGAAGTCGATGCCACCGACGAACGTCTTTTACGGATTGGTGATCGTCTGATTATGAAGGTGTACGAGTGGGGAAATGGAGACTCAACGACAAAATGTGAGTACTCACACTACCTCGGTCACATCTCAGACCCAAAGACAGATGTTCCAGCGGCAATTGAAGAGTTCGAGCTGCGTGGCGATTTCCCAAACAAGGTTTTAAAAGAGGTACGAGAATACGGCAAGCGAGTCTCGCAGAGTGAAATCCGCAAACGAGAAGATTTACGTGAGTTAGAATGCTTTACCATTGATCCGACGACCGCCAAAGACTTTGACGACGCTCTTTCTCTTAGCCAAGATCGCAAGGGGCATTTTCATTTAGGAGTACACATTGCCGATGTGGCGCACTATGTATCCTCCGGAACAGCACTCGATGCCGAAGCAAAACGCCGAAGCAACTCCACATACTTTCCCGGTTACTGCCTCCCCATGCTTCCACCTGCACTCTCCGATAATCTGTGCAGTCTCCGCCCAGCTGTCAACAGACTTACCATCTCCG
>JBDQID010000283.1:0-3323 GCA_040264515.1 Chlamydiales bacterium | reverse complement strand
GTAATGAATATTCAAACAAACAGATCTAGATGCTATATTAACCCCATTTTAGTAAATAAAAAGCCGATAAATGGGATTAGATACCATAACGGGTTTACAGCTTTTTGCTTAAAAATACTCTCTAAATTTTGTATAACTTCCGGTATTGTCACCATAAAAACCAACAGTAACAGTAATTGCCATTTAAACAAAGGTAGCTGTATTAAATGGCTTAAACAACACTCATCTCTTCCCCTTAAAATCGATAATGCAAGCATTATCACAGCTTTGAAAAAAGCGAGTGGCAAAACTATCTCACATCCTACAGCTGTCCCCCTTCTCTCTAGGCCCAAAAAAACAGCTCAACAACATCCCCTTTCAATAAACTCCTTACTTCCTGCCTCTCCTGGAGAAAAATTTAACCCAGCTATCTTGCACCGTTTCATTAATGAACAAAAACAGTCTAATTCCTCGATAAAAACACAAGAGATCTTCGATCAAATTCAAAATGCCTATAAAGCAAAACATTCCATGAGTGGATGGGACACTTTTAAAGGTTTGCCAACCGGGGGTCGTGGTGGTGGTCCCCTCTATACAGCTATTGAAAAGCAACTTACCCACTCCTCTAGGCCTAAAAGAACAGCGCAACAGCGCCCCCTTTCAATCAACTCCTTACTTCCCGCCTCTCCTGGAGAAAAATTTAACCCTACCACCCTACGACGTTTCATTAATGAACAAAAACAGTCTAATTCCTCGATAAAAATACAAGAGATCTTCGATCAAATCAAAAATGCCTATACAGCAAAACATTCTATGAATGGATGGGACACTTTTAAAGGTTTGCCTATCGGAGGTAATGGTGGTGGCCCCCTCTATACAGCTATTGAAAAACAACTCAAAAGCCCTATACATACCAACAGCAGCAGAGCTCAAAAAAATAGAACTCAAAGGAGTGGATCTGCAACAACTCTTCAAGACTACACAGAAGCTTACCTCCCAAAGAATAGAGAACTTGCCGCATTTATAAATAGTTGTAAGCGCTCAGACAGAGCGTGCTGCTTTTACAAAGTAAACAGTAATCCACTAACAGGTTTTCTATCCAATTTCTCCGAAATTCCAATAACTTATAAAGGTGTTCAATACAAATGCGCAGAAGCTGCTTATCAAGCACAAAAGCTCAACTATTGCAACAAGATGGACTCTCAACAAAAACAAAAATTTTTACACAGATTTAAAAACGCTAATGGAGACTCTGCGTTTAGAATAGGCCGAGAAATCGAACGATTAAGCCCAAAGGATTCAAACGGCTATCCACACTGGGGTCTAGCATGGCAGCAAAACAATGAAAGAATTATGAAAGAAATATTAAACGCTAAATTTCAAAATCCCGAATTAAAAGCTTTACTATTAGCAACAGGCAATTCTTATCTCAGCGAACGGCCTGTTGACAACCCTTTATCTGGAAAAATCATTCCTCAAAGAGGGGGTAAGTGGGTCGATGAAGTAAGTAATCCAGGTAAGGGAGAAAATTTACTTGGTGTGCTCTTAATGCAATTAAGAAATCAATTATCCCAATCTCCACAGCAGATTCCCTATAAACCAAGAAATTACACAGAAAAAAATCCTGTATCAATTACACTGCCAAACGGAATAAAAATTCAAGCTCAATAACGTATTGAAAGTCTATGATTTGAGCAGTTTACACAGCTCTGAATAGACGTCATCAACTTCGATGCGTGTCATGCAACGAAAGTCGATGGGACAGGTTCTTTTAAAGCAAGGTGAGCAGTCTACTTTTTTCTGTACGACAACACCTCCATTATAAGGACCTGTTTTTTCTGCGTCCGTTGAGCCAAAAAGAGCAACAAGTGGGCTGCCCAGTGCAGAACCAATATGCATGGGACCGCTGTCATTAGTAAGGAATATATCACACTTTTTAATGAGTGCTATAAGCTCTTGAAGCGAGGTAAGTCCTGCAAGATTTATAACGCGCTTGGGCATTGCAGAGCAGATCTGATCAACAAGGGGTTTTCCTACATTGTCTCCAAAATAAAGCACCCTAACTCGTGGGTTTTCCAATAACTTTTCCGTTACTGAGCGAAAGCGCTCTGGAAGCCAACATTTTGCCGACCCATAAGCTGCCCCTGGATTGATTCCAACAAGGATCGCATCCTCTTCGACATCGTATTTCTCAAGTAGATTTTGAGCATCTAAGAGCGCAGAGTCCGCAACATGTAATTTAGGTGAGCTCGAAGAGAGTGGTATTCCCAATGGCTCTAAGAGGCGCTTATAAGTAATTACCAGGTGCTCTTTTTTAGCAAGACGCTTCATTGATTGATTCAGCATCCAACCGCGACAATTACCAGCAAATCCCAAGCGGTTTTTAACCCCGCCTTGCCAAAACATCCATGCTGAAGAAAAGGAGTTCGTTAGCAAAATCCCCAAATCATACTTCCCTTTTTTTAGCTGATCTGTCACTTTCTTGTGTTCTTTGCGTCTGAGCCAACTACTTGGACGAGAAAAAACAAACAGTTCGTCTATGTTTGGATCTTCACGGAGTAGTAACGCAACATTTGACTGACACATGGCAGTAATGGTAGCATCAGGCCAATGTTTTTTTAGATCTTGAAGAACCGGCGTTGCCATCACAAGATCGCCAAGCCAATTAGGCATACGAACAATAATGTTTTGGGGCTGTTTTAAGGGAAATAGATGACTCACCACGGACTCCTTTAATATAAAGACCATTAAATAAATACGATTGCTACTGTTTTAGCAATTTTCTCTTCAATGAGAACTAACAGGAGATAGAGCGTTGCAAACTGCAAGTTATGCTGAAGAAGAAATCAAAAGTGTCCTCCAAAATCTCTTTTTGGAAAAAAAGAAGGTTAAAGAGCTTCAGAAAAAAATACAAGCAATTGGTAATGAAAGAAATCAGCTTCGCCAACAACTAAAAGAGCTCGAAGAAAACCGTAAAAAAACCGACGCCTCACACTCAACGACAAAAGAGCTAGAAGAGCTCAAAAAAAAGCTAGAAATAGAAAATAATAGACTCACTGAGCAACTCAATGGTGAAGCTGTACGACAAAGGGAAGTTCAGGCCCAAATTAATGAAGCGCAAAAAGAAATTCAAGCTCTTGGAAAAGCTCTTCTTCAAGAACAAAATAACTCGCAGAAATTTTCCGATCAGCTAAAAGGGCATGAAAAGCTTGCCGAACGCGAGCTAAAAGCAAAAAAAGTCGCCGCTCAACTAAAGAAAAAACACGATGATTTTTTGAAGCTAAAAAATCAAAATGAGAAGAGTGAGAAAAAAAACAGCACGCTTCTACAAAAAGAGCTTAAAG
>JBDQID010000282.1:0-3345 GCA_040264515.1 Chlamydiales bacterium | reverse complement strand
TAATAAGAACAGTGTGCCGCGGCAGCGGCACTTCTCTTCTTTTTTAACTTTGAGATCCTGAGAGATGCCACTACCGTGGCATAGATTTTTTTCTATCTTTCCCAGCACTAAAGTGCTTGGCTAAAGAGAGGTGCGACCACTACCGTGGTCTTAAGTAAACTCATCGTCTGTCTGAATTCGAGATCGAGCTGTTATAGGCACAAAAAAAGTGCCAAACTTCAGCCCCAGCACTAAAGTGCTAGGTTAAATTAAAAATCGAGCTCACGTTATATCAAACAGATTACCTCCTACGCTTTTCAAACCACGACAGTACTCTAAATTCAATCTGAAGATCTCTAATCCGCAATAACAGGCGGGAGATCACCGCGTGAAACACCAAAGACGCCGATGCCAATGCGGTTTCCGTTAGATGCTCCAAAGTTCCCTGCAGCTTCGAGAGCCTTCGGACCAAAGAACTCCCCGCGGAAATATCCACTGCCTCCACCATTAAGATTCGCACTTCCTTCAAACATCGAACTCATAGAGCCTGCAGATTTACTCAAATTAACAGTATCATTGGCAAATGTAGCACTTCCATTAATCGTTCCCGACTGGAAATTCACATCTAAGACTGTCGTTCCAAACTGAACTGTCGGACTCTCTCCTAAGTTAAAGAACGATCCCATAGCAGGACCTTCATAACTAACAACAGTAGTACCTAAGTTCTTTAGTTCATTGATATCATCCAAGCTCGTCTGCATTCCATCAATACCAAAACTTGTGTAACCAAAGACTCTCTTTGAATGAGGGCTACTATTTTCTTTTGCACCCCAAATTCCCCATCCAATATAGTTAAATTTCTCTAAACCAGGAACTCCTGCAAGAAAACTATTCTTATGCTTCAAATCAATATTTAAATAGTTCTCACGCTTACTCCCCTTATTCTCAATCGTTGTAAAAAAAGCGTCTTTACTGATGAAAAAACGAGGGTGTGGAGCTGCTGTTTTAATAGGAATTCCGCCTACATAATTATTCGAATCGTTTGATTCAAAGTTCAGCAGAAAACCACTTGTTCCACTTAAAAGATACGCAGATGCTGTATCCGATGAGGAAATCAGCCCCTGTGAGCTACCTTCTACAACCGCACCGCTAGAAAAACCTTTAATTTTTAAAGAAGTATCAATTGAAGAGGCCGTCTTTGTCTGAAGACCTATTCCAGAGCTTTGAACAAACTCATCTGAACTAAAATCTCGTTTAAAAGAGTACAAGAAATTTTTCGCTCCAGGACCTGTAAAGATTCCTTTTGCAATATTATGCTCTTGGCTCTCTAAACTCTCCGGCAAGAAGAACAAACCATCCTCAAACTTGCCCTTATTGCCTCCATGGACAGAATAGACAATAAAGTCACTACTATGGTTTGTAGCACTAACATTTGATCCTGTCTCACCAAATCCCACAATCACTCCTTTCTCTGGGAAAAATGCAAGACCGTAAAAAAGTGGTGTAGAGCCCAAATCAAAGGCTATATTAAAGAGACCAAACTCTTTACTTTCATTGCCAGCTGCTGTCTGTAATCGCTGAAAACCAGCTCCAGAATAGTAAGCAAAGCGATTAGCAACTCCAAGCTGATCTTTTATAAGCTCACCTGATCCAACTGTCGTTTTATTTCCATCTAGCCAATAATCGTCAACTTTAAAGCCTCCGTTATTAACCACTTTTTCTGCATCAAATCCCCAGCTAGCATCTTCAATCGGCTGATAGGCATCTCCATCGCCCTTCCATACAGACGGATTTTCCCAAATAGCAGCTGTAAGTTCTACGCCATCTTCCAGAAAATCCGATGAAGGATCAAGAGCCGTTGTTTTTTGAATATAGCTACTTGTCGTAAGAATCTTAGGTGTTACTACTGGTGCAGGATCCTCTTGGGTTACATTCGTTGTATCTGTATCCGTTTCCGTACTTGTCGGAGTCGTTACAGTCGTATCTGTACTACTCGTCGTTGTCTGGGCTGTCTCTGTTGTCGTTGTCGTTGTTGTTGTTGTTGTCGTTGTTGTCGTTGTCGGTTTTTCTGGGACATCAGCTGTAACCACATTCTCAATAATAGAGCCGGTGTCTACAACATCCGCAGTAGACGGCGCTGTTACAACTGTTGTGGGTGACGGAGGAGCTGTATCTACTGTCACTGCCGCATCTGTCTCTTGAGTCGATGCGATAACAGGAGTGCTATCACTTGCCGCTGCAGTTTGTGTACTCTCTGTACTTTCTGCGTTCCCCGTTGCTGTTGACGCCTCTTCTCTGTTTTCTTGTGACGTCTCTGTTGTTGTGCTCTTACTCTCAGAACTCTCTGAGCTATCTAAATTATTCTCTTCTTGAGTCTCATCTGAGGCTACAGCCTCTTCTGCAGTCTTATCAGATGATTTTGAGCTTTCTTCATCTTTAGACTCTTCACTGCTAGCGCTCTTATCTGAATCTTCTGAATCCTCAGAATCAGCCGACGCTTCCGAATCCTCAGGCTCTTCTGGGTCATCGGACTCATCAGATGCATCGCCACTCTCCTTAGATTCATCCGAGATCTCCTCTTCTTGAGTCTCATCTGAATCCGCAGAAACATTTAACCAATTAGCCTCACTTGTAGGAAACCAAGTTGTCGTAGATGAGGTTACATTTAATGACTGCTCCGGATTATCCATATAAAAGGTACCTGCTTGAGAGGCAATGGCAAGCTTGTGGCCATCAGAGACACGGACCTGAGTCATAGCCGGGCCCATTGTTCCATTACTTACGTTAAGGTGCCCAGCGGAGCCCCTGATTCCTACAACAGCTGTTGCAGTACGAATTTTATATTTTAAAGGAGCTATTTTAGATATTTTTCCAGCAATAAAGGCAATAACGCCGTTATCAATAGAAATATCGGACTTTGCATCTTGCTCTTTTGCATGATAGTAGTAATCATTGATGGTAAAATCGCTGCTGCCACCTAATTTCATAATAGAGCCGTCTGGAAAGTTAGCTTGGATATACCCCTTCTTTCCAGTTTCAATACGATCACCCTTATAAAGCTTTGAGCTTGCTGAAAGAAGGCGTTCACTGCCACTCTCAGAAATTGCAATGACCTCACCTTTCACCAACAGAACAATACCAACCTGTTCTATATGAGACTGTTCATTGTCTAGAGAAGCAATTTGCTGCTTAACCAAAGCGTTTCCAACTCCCGGAACTGCAACTGAAAATGTGAAAATTGATACTATTAAAGCTAAGTAGCTCTTCCAATTCATATTATTCCCCTATTATTTAATAGCTTAAAAATAAAATTAATCACATCTTAATACAGCTATTACTACCTTTATTTATCGTTTTGAATAGCAT
>JBDQID010000281.1:0-3345 GCA_040264515.1 Chlamydiales bacterium | reverse complement strand
TTATTATTGCAGATCGTCGTACAGGCGAATATCAAATGCCTGATAGATTTCAATATCGCTTAAATGAGAAGTTAAATCCGATGCGTCGATCTTGGGAAAAACAAAAAGAGAAGTGGAAGGGAGTAGATGCTTCAGAGCAGCGTTTTCAAAAGCAATATAAGCAAGAAGTAAGCAAAATAAAGCGTTTAATCACAGCTTCTGAAACAGAAGCATTACCTCAATTGTACGAAGAGCTAGAAAAGCTTAAAGAAGAGAATTCTGATGTACAAAAGATCGCAGCTAAAAATCGTGAGATTGAACTTGCTCAATTGAACTTACGCTTTTTGAAAAACCATAAGGCTAGATTAGACGAGCTAAATGATCAGTTGGGAGCTCTTCAGAACAGAGTGAATCAATCAGCTGTAAAACGGCCAGAATATATGGGCTTGGATAGAAGGAAAAGGGGAGCCACAGTTGTGTATTCAGAGCTTGATCACCACGCTCGAACAAAGGGTCTTTCTGAGGCCCTTTATCTTAAGGCACAAGCTTGTCTGAGTGATAATCCGCTTTCACAGAATTATATAGAGCTTAAGTTTTTTCGCGGAGTCAGCAGCGAGGATTTACAAGAGGCAAGAGACGCTTTTGAAAAAGTAAAAACACCTGCAGGGATGCGTCTTTTTATGGCGGATAGGATGCTAAAATATAATGAAAGAGCCGAACGCCTTTTAGATGAAACTATAAAAACACTCGACGAATTGTATGCAGGTTTTTCTAGCTTATCTAATCTGCGTGTTAAAGATTTGGATGAGTATGAATTGTATCGTATAGATCCTTCGCGAAGTGTGTCTTTACCAGTCGCTGGTAACACTGTAAGAATCAGAGCAAGAGCAGGTAGCTCTGCTTCAGATCAGGTGCCAGCGGAAGGAAAAACTTCTGACTTGGATTCTGACTCTAAAGAGGATGAATAGTTACATTTAACGACTTGAGCCAACGACTGCTCCGTAAATTCAATCTTGACAGAGCAGTAGTTATTAGTTCGTGTGTTATACACAACTATTTGTGCGACACTTTATCGGCACGCTTTTTCCAGGTAGATACGGAAGATGATGAGATATGGGCGGAGGATAAGCTTTCGAAAAATACCCTTTAAAAGCTGCTTCGCGCTAAGTTTTTCTTTTTTTGGAAAGTAACTTTCTTGATACGTTTTTTCATGTTCTAGAATTTGTTGCAGCGTGTTTGGCTCATTGCAATCAAGAAGGTCATTTGCAAAGTGGGTGTCCCACTGCTTTTGGCGCTGCTGTAAAAAAAGAGGATATTCTTTTTGAAGAGACGGACTCTTGTTTTTTGTGATATCGATCTCAAATGGAGTAAGACGAAAAAGGCGTCTGCCTTTATGAAAGATATCGAACTGATCGTAAAGAGAGCCTTGTCCATCAGCATTGATGTTGCTAAAATAGTAAGGGGAGCTTCTTAGGAACATTTCGGCAGCAGAAATACGAAATTTATTGAACCTGTTATCGTGCAAAATCCATATGACTTGATAGCCAGCACTTCTATAATCGATGTTTCTTTGCTGCACCTCTTCGGCTTTAATTGGCGAGCATTGTACTTCAAAGACGAGCTTTTCTTGTTCAAAGACAACGTCTGCTATGCGTTTTATTTCTTTGAACGGGACTTCAAGTTGGCATTCGCTTTTCCCTAAAAGCTCTTGGATCCTCCATTGCACCTGTAGATGTTCCATGCTTTTTGCGCTCTGCCGACAGTCGTCATTGTGGCTTAAGTGATAAAAATGGGTGCGCATCTGAGCGCCACCACGTAGGCGAACGCGCCCTTTGCATTCACAGCAGATGTAGTTTTGTTGTTTTGTTGCATTGTGGGCAAAAATGATTTGATCAGAGTCATCAAGTGCGCAAATCTGCATATTGGAGCCAGTTTTCAATGGTGTTCAAAATATCAGGGCGATTGCATTAAAGAAAATATGTAATTGTCCTGTCGAAATATAGTTGCTCTTGAGCTAAAAAGCGAGGAGTGTTTAAATGGGGGATGTTGCTATCCCTTGACAAAAATAAGGGAGGTGGTGCACGCTTTTAGTGAAAATCACCTTTAGTATGACAATTGCAATTGGTTTCTCTTTTAAACAGTTATAACATCCTTAGGTAGCATGAGCCAGTCTCGTTTCAGTAGCTCCTTTAGTCGTCAGCATCAACAGAAAGTTGAAGAGTTGGTATCGATCGCTAAAGATCAAGGCTATATTACTTACGAAGAAATTAACGAAATCCTCCCAGTCTCTTTTGACGCACCTGATCAAATTGATCAAGTATTGATCTTTTTAAGTGGTATGGACATTCAAGTCCTTAACCAGTCTGAAGTTGAAAGGCAGAAAGAGCGCAAAAAGGAAGCAAAAGAGCTCGAAGGGCTCCCCAAACGTTCTGAGGGCACTCCTGATGATCCTGTTCGGATGTACCTCAAAGAGATGGGCTCTGTGCCGCTTCTTTCCAGAGAAGAAGAGGTCGAAATCTCCAAGCGTATTGAAAAGGCTCAGTGGCAAATCGAGCGCATTATTATGCGTTTTCGTTATTCAACAAGAGAGGCGATCTCGATCGCTCTTTACCTTATGGCTGGAAAAGAACGCTTCGATAAAACGATTTCAGAAAAAGAAGTTCATGATAAAGCTGCGTATCTTGATGTACTACCAAAGCTTAGTAATCTTTTAAAAGAAGAAGACTCTCTTCTAGAAAAACTCCTTTTTGAAGCACGAGACTCTAAGCTGAAAAAAACAGCGCGCGCAAAGCTTAACGAAGAGATCGAAAAATGTCGCATTAGAACTCAAGCTTACCTGCGCCGCTTCCATTGTAGACATAACTTAATCGAAGACTTTGGTGAGTTTATTCTTCGCAGCTATGATCGCTTTTTACAACTCGAAGAAGATGTACGTCAGCTAGCTCCTCGGGCCGAGAAAAACCGCTTTGCTCGTAATAAAATGCTTGCAGCTTCTAGAAAACTTGCCAAAAGAGAAATCGCAGCAGGACGTTCTTGCGACGAATTTAAAAAAGATGTTCGTATGCTTCAGCGTTGGATGGATAAAAGCCAAGAAGCTAAGCGCGAGATGGTAGAATCTAACTTACGTCTCGTTATCTCCATTGCTAAAAAGTACACCAACAGAGGTCTCTCTTTTCTTGATTTGATTCAAGAAGGAAATATGGGACTGATGAAAGCTGTAGAAAAATTTGAATACCGACGCGGTTACAAATTCTCTACTTACGCTACATGGTGGATCCGTCAAGCTATCACTCGTTCGATTGCTGACCAAGCACGTACGATCCGTATTCCGGTTCATATGATCGAAACGATTAACAAGCTTAATCG
>JBDQID010000280.1:0-3348 GCA_040264515.1 Chlamydiales bacterium | reverse complement strand
GTTTATAAGCGTGGATTTCAAACAATCGTTGATATTCAGGCTGAGTCAACTTTTCCAATCGCTGATGGAAAAAACCCATTGTTCTTTCTAACTCACCATCTCTACAAGCGCCGAGGGAAGCTAAAAATCTTTTCTCTTCTCTTGTTAATGTCGGACCCTGATCCTCTTCGACCATAATACGGTTTTGACTTTTCTGCGTAAGCCAAGGCGTTTTTTCATATAGTACAGACCTTCCGTACATTTGATACTTTGCAGCAATGATCTCTTGATCCGTTTTTTCTTCTTTATTCCTTCTTATAACATAGGCTTTTTTTTCTTTTTCTTTCTCTTTCTTAACGACACTTTCAAGTGTTGCATCCGTTGGCTTTTCCAGGTAATTCGAGCCGCGAAGTCTTAGGTTGTCTGGATCGTATGATTTGCTAATAAGGGATGTTTTTAAAGAGAATTTCAAAATACCTTGTGAAGGCTTCTTCTCAAAGATCTCATGCCGCAGTTGCTTTGTTTCTTTGTTATACGCATCGACCTTTGCTTGCCACTCATCAACGCTTTTTTGTTTTGTGAACTCTTCTTTGAGCTTTTCTTGCTTTGCTTTGAGTTCTTGCTCAT
The DNA here is from genome assembly GCA_040264515.1 of Chlamydiales bacterium. Taxonomy (GTDB): domain Bacteria; phylum Chlamydiota; class Chlamydiia; order Chlamydiales; family JBDQID01; genus JBDQID01. Next base: position 2,742 of record JBDQID010000280.1, on the reverse strand, counting down.
GTGCAACTTCGCGACTTCGATAACTTTCGTAGCTCTCACGAGGGTAATCCCATCTCGGCTTGCTAGCGGTATGGACATTATCGAGCTCTTGTTTTTTACGACGATATTCGGTAGAAGATTCTTCTACCCACGATTGACGCTTAGGCTCTCCTTTTTCAAGGTGTTTGTCGAGCTTTTTTTGTAGTTCTTTTATATCTTCTGAGAGTTCTTGAGCTTCATCATAGACTTTGAGTTCTTGAGCAAACGATGCGTTAGCGAGAAAAGCTATATTGCGGAGCATGCAAAACGATTTTGGGAGCACACCTTTATCTCCTGTATCTGTAAACAGGATCGCAATTTTCTCTTCTTCTGTAAGCTTATCGGTTCTTGTTAGCTTAGATTGCAACAGCTCCGTTGTTTTGTGATAAGCATCGATTTTTTCTTGCCACTCATCAACGCTTTCTTCTTTCGTGAACTCTTTGTCTAATTTCACCTCTTCTTTTTTGTATTCTTCATACGAGATTTTGTCCTCATATATCCATGCATTTTGGAGCTCTCTGTGTCGATACCAGTAATTACCGCTATGATCTATCCAAGTGTGGCGCTCAGGCTCTCCTTTTTCAAGATGTTCATCGAGCCCTGTTTGTATTAGATTGCGGTAGTACTCCTTAACTCGCTCTTGTACATTTTTGGAAGAGTTTAGGATTTTTTGAAGGATTTTATAGTTGGGGTTGTTTTGTAAAACCTTACCATCTATTAAAAGGTTTGTTGGGATCTTTTCTTCTATTTCACCAGGTAAAAGTCGTCTGATATCGAACCCTTTTACTAATAAAGGCTCTATGTTATTTGCTGCAAAAAGTGAAGATGCCCAGAGATTACGGAGATCGTCCTTGGAGAGCTCTGTTTCTAAAGAAGTGTCACCGTGAAAATAAGCAAGCACTTCTTTTAACTTTTCATCGTTTTCGGCGTCGTAAAAACGGAAATAGGGAGATTTTATCGCTTGTATCAGAGCGTAATAATATGAAGAATCGCTCTCTTCTAGTTGATTATCTCCAGAGCGGCGAGCGAGCTTATCAATGATGGCGTAAAGAGAAAAAAGCGTAAGCGTTTTTTCTGCAGTGATTTGTTCGTTTTGTTTCTTTTCAAGGTAAACACTCATTAAAGAGTGGAGATTACTTACTACATCTTCGATTTGATCTTCAGGTAACGCAGACCAAAAATCGCTTTCATTCTTTTTTGGGAGGGGTAGATTGCGCACCATCTTTTCTAGAACGGAAATGTTCGTGTCGTTTTTAGGTGAAAAGATATCTTCTGCTTGCATGGTAACTAAAGTGTCTTTCCACTCTTGCAGGCGATCGGCTGGGTTATCTCCGACGATAAAGAATGTTTCGGGGAGGTAGTCTGCTGCAAATTTCGAGGATTGAGCTCTTTGGTGAGCTGCTACCTTTTTATCGACTGCTGGGATGGTGATTTTTCCAACTGCAGGAACTGGAGGAATCAAAGATGGATCTATAAGGGGAGAGCCTGTTTGTGCTGTGCTTTTATTAGCGTCATGAACACGTCGTTGAAGATCCCAAAGTGTCACAGAGATTTGCTTCATCTCTTCAGACTCAATAAATCCTTCAGCTTGAAGTTTTTCGATCTTGCGTGCGATGCTGGCAATTGCTGTAGAAAGAATTATCTTTGCGCCCAAGTTACCAGTGAGCTCATTAGAGTTTTGCAAAGTATGAAAGTAGTCAAGGGTTGCCTGTAGTTGCATTTTCATAGTGAGGTTTTTATACTCTTTAGGATCGCGACTCATGCGTAGAAAGGAGGCAATGTTTTTCCATCCACTAACCTTTGAAAGAACAGGAGAAATGAGATCATTGAAGTGATGAAGAGTCGATACTTCTTTAGCTTGAAGGGCTTTGAGCAGACCTGAATAAATAGCCTTGGGGGCGCATTTTTCATTAGCAATTTGGTGCTCGAAAGTTCCCCTAAAGAAAGTTGGGTTTTCACAGATGTTGCAAGCGGGAATGTCGATTAGTTTTTTGAAAGGAGAGAACTTCAGCTTGCCGTCTACCCATACCGTTTTGTGGTGCTGTGATCCTTCACCGCTGTTGATGGTGGTAAGTGAGTATTTGCCATCTTTTTGTTTTTCGATTTGAAATAGCAAATCGTCGCTGGAGCCTCCAGGCAAAAGGTATGAATCACCAATTTCCATATTTTCGACATCATTGCGAACTCTTTCTGCTAAAGCGTTTGTTGCAAGAAGGGCATCCTCTTTGCGATCTTTGTTTAACTTCTTAATAGCGGAAATTTCTGTACTCAGAACCAAACATCTATCAAGCTGCTTTGTGGGAATTCCCATTTTATTTAGGACAGTAGTAGCGTACTTTAATGTTTCTGTTTGATCGGTATCTTCTTCTAAAGGATTTCCCGATGCTAGATAATTTCCTATGATGTGCGCTGCTAATTTAGTGTCAATAGGTGTGTGTGACTCTTTATCTTCTTTATCGACAAGAGAGAGCTCTTCGAGCTCTTCAGGAGAGGCGTTTTGAAAGGGGAGGTCAAAGCCTTGTGTAAGGAGATCTTTATAGCAGTCACTCCACGCCTCACTTCTCTCTTCCTTAGTATCGCTACTTTTCGAAGGGAGATCGTCAAAGATGTCATCTGTCGGGGTGTATATATTAAACGGATCGAAGTTGTCATCTACAGAAGAAGTAGTCATCTTTATGTTCCTTTTTTTCTTTTAGTTTTTATTATTCCATAATAGTATCTTAC
>JBDQID010000279.1:0-3348 GCA_040264515.1 Chlamydiales bacterium | reverse complement strand
CTCTGCTGCTGTAAGAAAAATAGCTCAAGAAGGAAAGCTGATTGGAATCATTAATGGTAGTAACCCTTCTCGATGGAATCCCAAAACAGATCAAACCCTATTGAATTGGAAGGACCCTTTAAGCGAACAACCAGTTGACCTGAGTTATGGCCCAGATGATGACGATCTTTTAGGTAAAAAATTAAAGAATAAAATTCAGCTTAATAAGTGGCTAGAAAGACACCTTCCTCAATACAGCATTGATCCTACTAAACCGATTATTTTTTACGTTGGCCGCTTTGACTCCTATCAAAAAGGATTGGATAAGTTCGATGAAGCTATGGAGCAAACTCTTGCCAATGGCGCTCAATTTATTTGTCTTGGTTCCCAAGAAGATAAAAGAGCTACAAAAATTTTAGATCGTTTAGAAAAAAAATATACAAATAGAGTTGTTTTTTTACGTGATTATAAGGATGAAAATGGTCGCTATTACTATCAGCAGGGAAATCCAGAACAAAATCGACAGGGGATTGGATCTGTTGTACGAGCTGCATCTGATTTTCTCTTAGTCCCTTCTTCTTTTGAACCTTGTGGCCTAATTCAATTTGAAGGTTGGCTATTTGGGTCACAGGTTATTGGATCTAGAACTGGTGGTCTGGCAGATACGATCATTGATGAGAGAGATAATTTAGAACAGGCGAATGGTTATCTTTTTAATAGGAATAGTAAAGGAGAGCACTCCTTGAGCCAAGTCATTAAACTTGCTTTGAACAGCTGGAATGGAAAATCGATTTCAGAAAAAAAACACCGTATTCAAAAAATAATGAAGGCAGGGAAGCTGTATAGCTGGACGACTTCACCCTATGGCCGATCTCCGATAGAAAGCTATTTAGCGACATATCAAATGGCTCAGAAGAATTCAAAAAGAAGAATAGATCGATCTAAAGACGAATTCCATTTTGATATTCAAGAGCAGCTCTATCGCTCTTCAATAAAAAACCCCTATTTTAAACGTTACAAAAACAAAAATTTCCAACTAGAAGATAAATATTTAGAGCTTTACTACCTTTCCAAAGGGGTTACAAGCCGTGCTTTGCAGTTGAAGTATTATCAAATTCCTATTGGTTCGAGAAGAGCGTTACCAAGCCCGTACGATAAAAATAGCCTTACAAAGGAGTATGAAAAATTTGGTGCCTTTTTAAGAGGTGATATAGTCTCTTTTGTTTTCTCTGCAGAGCAAGCTGAATCCGTTCAGCTACTTCTTATAGATGATTATGGAGAGGTAACAGAGTACGACTTATCACAGAACCTACACGGCAATTGGAGCTGTCTGGTTTCAGGACTTTCTAAAGGACAGAAGTATCACTACCGAGTGGATGGAGTCATTAAGATCGATCCCTTTGCTCGCGTTTATACAACTCCTAGCCAAGAGAGTCCTATTCCATATTCTGTTGTTCAAAGCTCACTGAAATATGGGTGGAAGGATAAAAAATGGATGGAAAATCGTAGTCGTTCTTTAGCGCAGTCGAAGCCTATGTATATTTACGAAGTGCACCCTACTGCATTTAAAAAGGATCAGGATGGAAAGCCGTTAAATTATCGACAGCTAGCACATGAGTTAATTACTCACTGCAAAGAGTATGGCTTCACACATATTGAGCTTATGGGAATTTTAGAGCATCCCTGCGAGGCGTCTTTCGGTTATCAAGTAACGGGATTCTTCGCTCCAAATAGCCGTATGGGAAGTCCGGAAGATTTTAAGTATTTAATAGAGACACTACATCAAGCTAATATTAGTGTTATTTTAGATTGGATTCCCGCGCACTTTGCTTCGAACTTTTACGGATTAGATCAATTTGAGCAGAGTATGTTCGAACGACTGACATCAAAGAGACAATTCTATGCTTGGGGAACGAAGTTCTTTGATTACAATAGGTCAGATGTCAGAGATTTTCTTCTATCGAGTGCGCGCTTTTGGCTCGAAGAGATGCACATAGATGGACTGCGTGTCGATGCGGTAAGTAATATTTGTGATGCAAAGGATTCAAGAACAAGCAAGCTTTTCTTACGTGATTTAAACGCGATGGTGCATCGTAAATTTAAAGGTGTATTTACGGTTGCAGAAGAGTTTACAGGAAGTCATCGAACGACACAGCCTTATAGCGAAGGTGGTTTAGAGTTCGATATGAAGTGGAATATAGGCCGTACAAAAAAAATGATCGAAGCTTTTTCAATAGATTCAAATAATAGATCTAAGCAGTACAACAAGCTTATTTCAGCCATAGAGTCAGAAAAACATAACAGCAGTGTAACGGCGATTTCTCATGATGAAACAGATGAGATGCTCGGCACGCTTATTATTGCTAAAGATGCTGTTAATGCGGAATCTCTGTTTGCAAATTTGCGTAGCATGATGGCGCTTTTTATCTCCTTACCTGGAAAAAAACTTCTGTTTATGGGTAATGAAGCCGGGATCTCTACAGATTGGAGAGAGTACGTGGGAAAGGAGTCGAGTTTTATTAATTCAGAAGTGGTTCGAGCTCCTGTTCGAGAGAAGTACACCGAATTTATGAAGAAGTTGGGCAAGGTTTATTCTGAGAATAAGGCGCTCTGGCAAGTAGAAAATAGTAAGAAAGGTTTTGAGTGGTTAGAAAAGAGCGATCCTGAAAAACAGATTCTTGCTTTTCGTAGAAAAGCGAAAAGTGGAGCGTCGATTCTTTGCTTCAATAACTTTTCAGGTAAAACAACTCGAGAGTTTTTACTTCCTCTTCAGCAAGAGACGTACTCTTTAAAAACAGTGCTTAACAGCGCAGGAGAGAGCGAAGCTGTTGTCATCGAGAAAAAAATGGACGGTGTAGGAAACACCGTCGGCTACTCTATCTTTATTCCTCCTCTCTCTACAATTCTTATAGAAGAGGCGTCTTAACCTTTTTGTAACGCTCACGGATTGTAGCGGGGGCGCTCCGTCGCCCGCACTCTCATTGAAGAAGCGCGAACGCTCCACCCTGCATCCTTTTTCAAGGCTCAACTACCACCTTTATCCTTTCGCAAGGGTAGAACAGTAATTTAAGTGTTGGGAAAGGATGCAGGGTGGAGCGTTCCATTCGCATCAACCTAACATAGAATTCTGATATTTAGTGCTATGTGCAGGTCGAACTACTATTAACGTCGTTCGACTCTTAATTCGATCCAGGTTAATGGCTTATGATAATCGTTTCTAGACCACGGTAGTGGTCGTTTCTTTCTTTAGCCCAGCACTTTAGTGCTGGGAAAGATAGAAAAAAATCTATGCCACGGTAGTGGCATCTCTCAGGATCTCAAAGTTAAAAAAGAAGAGAGGTGCCGCTGCCGCGGCACACTGTTCTTATT
>JBDQID010000278.1:0-3355 GCA_040264515.1 Chlamydiales bacterium | reverse complement strand
TTCTCTCTTTAGCCCAGCACTTTAGTGCTGGGAAAGGTAGAAAAGAATCTATGCCACGGTAGTGGCATCTCTCAGGATCTCAAAGTTAAAAAAGAAGAGAGGTGCCGCTGCCGCGGCACACTGTTCTTATTATCCCGTCCCAGCACTATAGTCCTGGGCTCAAGAGAGAAACGACCACTACCGTGGTCTAAAAACTTTTTCTATAAATCAGTAGACAGGGCGGAATTAAGAGTCGAGCTCACGTTAGGTTAGGCAAAAAAATATTTGCCCCCTCGAAGGGGTGCCATAAAATAGGGCATGTGATATGGCACCCCTTTGAGAGTGCAAAATATTTGCTACCTACCCAGGATTGCACGCCTCGCTAAGCTCGCGTTAACCTTGGGCTGTTGCAATTTCAGGCTTTCAGCCTGATCTTAAATGAACTCTTAAACTCACTCAAAATAGCCTCTTGATTTAACTAAAGAACTTATACGACAGAGCACTAGCGCCAAAGAATCGGCTTTTCTGTTTTTGCCCAAATAGAGTCATCACTTTTAGGGATCACGAAAAAATAGTACCTTTGCCCGCTATTTAACTGCTTTTTTAAAGTGTCTTGGGAAACGATAAGCTTAAGCTTGTTTTCTTTTTCTCGCTTAAGAGTGTGTAATAGAGGAATAGACGCTCCTGTCATCTCATTGACAGGCAGGGCCCAAAGCTGAAACGATTTGAAGTAATGAGGACTCATTAAGAGAAGTGTTAAACCACTTTGTTCAAGAGTTCCGGAATCCAAAAAAACCGGAGGACGTTTTGGGAGCGAATGCTTTGGAGAGCGAATATGGCTTCCTGCATCGATGACTCGGATCTTTGTAGACTCCAAACTGTTTTTTATCTGAAGGCAGTAAGGAAAGTAAGAAGGATATTTCTTACTCTCTTTTGGTAGATAAATTTCGATCGTTTTTCCTGCAATTTCAGAGCGATCCTCTGGCCAAATAGCTTCAAATGCATCAAAGGCAACAGCCTGAAGCAAGATTCCATTAAAATAGAGCTGAGGATTCCAAGGCTTCCTGCTATCCTTTTCTCCACTTTCTGGAGGTGGTCCTAACTTACGACGCATTTCCAGTGGGATTTTTTTAAAGCTTAGATTCAAAAGCGTTGAAAGTAGTGAATTAAGCTCGTTTACACTCAACCAGCCATTACGAGAAAAGGAGTATAACTCCATCACACGGCCGCTCTTTTTACTGAGCTCATACATTATCCACGAAGTGTGACGCGGAGCGCCCTCTCTAACCCAACCCCTCCAAGAGAAACCTCGATTTTTTTTAAGAAGGTGGGTTGGAATCGTGATCTCTTCGATAAATAAACTCTCCTCATTCCCAGAGTGAATATGCATGAGCGTAAACGTTCGGTTGTGAAGACTCACAATGTAATCACCAGGAGTTGCAAGAAGAAATTGCTCTTTTAAAAGAAGATCAGATGCTGAGATTTCTGCTACAAGAGAAATAGTGAAAATAAAAATAAGAAAAATAAAACGCATGAGCGCAGGATAACATAGCGGGAAATCTATTGAAAATGATTTTGTGAGGCTGTACTAGAAACTCTTTTTTTGGCATCTTATGAATCTATCCGGAAAATAGGGTTGCTTATGATTTTTGGAAATACAGAGATCGTTTTGAAGAAAGGGGATATAACCAAAGAGAATGTCGATGTTATTGTTAACGCCGCAAATAGTAGTTTAATGGGTGGTGAAGGTGTTGACGGGGCTATTCATAAAGCTGGAGGCCCCTCTATTTTAGAAGAGTGTCGAAAAATTCGAAAAGAACGCGGTATGTGTGCTCCAGGAGAGGCTGTAATTACAGTCGCTGGGATTTTGCCCGCACAGCACGTTATTCATACTGTTGGCCCTATTTGGCACGGAGGTGGAGGCGGAGAGCACGATATTCTACGTCTCGCTTATACCAACAGTATGCGACTAGCGGAAATTAATGGAGCTAAAAGCATCGCTTTTCCTGCCATTAGTACAGGGGTGTTTGGCTATCCGGAAGATAAAGCTGCATTTATCGCTATAGAAGCTGTAAAAAAATATGTCTGTCCAAAAAGTAGCATCGAAGAGGTCCGCTTCATACTTTTTTCCGAAGATAGTTATGAAGTTTATGTTCAAACATTAAACAAAATAAATGAAAAATTATGAAAGTTATAGTAGCCCCACAAAGTTTTAAAGGCACCCTTTCAGCATGGCGAGCAGCCAAAGCTATAGAGAAGGGGATTTTAGAAGTACTTCCAGAGACTCAGGTCATACTAGCTCCTGTTGGCGATGGAGGAGATGGAACGCTTAAAGTACTTGTCAGAGGAAAGGGAGGAGAGCTCAAACAAGCGTACGCTTCTGGTCCTTTTGGTGATAAGATCTCTGTTGAATGGGGAGCTGTTGATAAAGAAAAACTCGCAATTATTGAAGCCGCAGAAGTTGTCGGCTTAGCGTATGTTCCAGAAGGAAAAGAGAACCCTCTTCTTACTACAACCTTTGGCGTCGGTGAAATTATTAAACTTGCCCTAGATGAAGGGTATCGGAAATTTCTTATTGGTGTTGGTGGCACATCGACAAATGACGGAGGCGCTGGAATGGCTCAAGCTCTTGGCGCACGCTTCCTTGATGGTGAAGGGAAAGATCTTTTATGGGGTGGAGAGTCCCTCCTCGATCTATCTTCAATCGATTTTACAGATTTTGATCCTCGTGTAAAAGAGTCGGAATTCATTATTGCATGCGACGTGATTAATCCCATCACAGGGTCACAAGGAACCTCTGCTATTTACGGTCCACAAAAAGGTGCTGATAGCACGATGATTGCCAAGTTGGAAACTTCTCTTTTTCATTACTCACAGGTTGTACGCCGTGATACAGGCGTGATGATCGATGGTAAAAAATGGGCAGGATCCGGAGGCGGCCTTGCGGGAGGTTGTATGGCATTTCTTGGAGGCAAATTGAATTCAGGAATTGATGTAGTTCTTGATGTGATTAATTTCGATGCGAAGTTAGAGGGTTGTGACTTTGTAATTACTGGAGAGGGCTGTTTGGATGACCAAACAGCCAATAACAAAGCTCCAATGGGAGTCGCTGCACGTGCGCAAGAGCGCAGCATCCCGGTTTTAGCAATAGTTGGAAAATTAGGGGAAAATTATCAAGCTGTTTTTGAACACGGAATTATGGCTGCTATGCCAACGAATTCAGAAAGCCTCGATGAGGTTGAAGATTCGGTTGTTTTAGCTACAAGGGAGGCGATCCGTTGGATGCTGGTTGGTGGACGAATAGAATGGAGGTCTAGGGTATGAAAAAATGGAAAATAGCATCGCTTGCATTGCTGCTCTGTCTGGGGAGTTATCA
>JBDQID010000277.1:0-3415 GCA_040264515.1 Chlamydiales bacterium | reverse complement strand
CAACTGACATAGGTAACACTACCGTGGTCTAGAAACGATTATCATAAGCCATTAACCAGGATCGAATTAAGAGTCGAACGGCGTTAATAGTAGTACGACTTGCACATCGCACTAAATATCAGAATTCTATGTTAGGTTGATACGTATGCGGAGCGCCCGCACTACAACCACTGACTGTTGCGTAAGGGGAAAGTTTTAAATTAAACATTGAATAAGGATAAATGGTTTAAATTCGATTTTTGATTTCCTTAAAGAACTTATGCAACAGAGCGCTAGTTACCGCTTTGCGTCTATCTTAACCATTGATTTTTAAAAGCATAGCTACGAAACTCACGTTAAATAACGTGTGCTCGACTCTTAATTTAGTCCTGTTTAAAGGATTAAGCCTTATTTTTTGCGTTCGAACAGAAGTAGGTCGGCGCGAAAATTTTGATAGATGTAGGCAAAGACACTATCATCAACGGCTTTTAGATCGAAGTTTGGAAATGCTTTGATGTAGTCATCTACAACGATCGTCTCTTTGACTCCGACCTCACTAGCACTTGTTGCAGCTCGTTTTCCTATTCGACTATTTTTGAGCAAAACGTAATCGGTAACGAGTCTATCGACTTGCTTTGCATAGTTTCGCATGACATCGGGCTCCATTTCTTGAAAAGAGCTTGCGTTAACAAAGAGTTGAAAATCCCCTTTAACTTTGGGAAGTTGCCAAGGGGCTAATAAAACGGCTCTATACTTTTTGCTTATCAGCTCTTCGACATCGATTACATCCATATCGCGTGTTTCGCGATAACCTAGAACACGCTCTTCTCCGAACAGTTTTTTTAGATAGTGGGTTGCTACATAAAGAACAGGTGGAATATCCACATTCAAAAAGAAGTAATCTGGAGACGACTTTAGCAAGATTTCTCCTAATGTCCCGAATCCCCCACCAATTTCGAGAACGTTACAAATTCGCCGTGTTCTTGCATTCTTTTTTAAGAAGGCTAATTTTTTGAGGTAGCTTAGCATGGAGAGACTGTAAAATTCATCTCGAACAATGTATGGCTCTAAGGGAGATCCGTACATATCTTCGCTAATTCCTTGTAGATCAGGATTTTTTTTCGGGCTATCTCCTGCAAGAAAAATCCGATGCTCCATCTCCATTCTAAGGGTACCTTTACAATACTCTTTATACGCGTGTCCAAACTGTAGATTAGAAAAGTGCCTGTTAAGCATTTCGAACATTTTCTCTACGTTTTCTTTTTCAAAAAGAATCGGGTCTAATGTATAGCGCTGTACGTAGTACTTTAGAGCACTTCTGTGAGATTTGAAAGTTTCTACACCGTGCTCATCGATATCATCAACGATCTCTTTTAATGCATTTGCCCAAAACTGTGTGGGTTGATAGATAGGATCTACGCTTTCCATATCTTTAAATATTTCGTCTAGCTCTTCGGTTTTCGAATGAATTCTTTCTAACGTTGTCACTGTTTCTTCCTCGCTTAAGCGTCTGATTTTTTTCCTGTGGATGCCATTATTGGAAATAGGTCCACAAATTCAAATTTATCTCCATCGAACAACCCTTTATCACTAAGCTTTAGCGAGGGAATAACTAACAGAGCCATAAAAGAAAGAGTCATGAAGGGAGCGGATAGAGTACTTCCAAACTCTTTTGCTTTTTTATCTACAACGGAGTACTGCTTACCCACGTGGTTTGCATCTTTATCACTCATTAACCCTGCTACAGGGAGTGGGAGAAGTTCTTTATCATCTCCGCTAAGAGCTACCACGCCACCTTTTACATCGATCAGAGCATTTACAGCAGCAGAAATATCGGTATCGTTTGTACCTACAACGATGATGTTGTGGGAGTCGTGAGCAACCGTCGAGGCAAGAGCACCTTTTTTCAGTCCGAAATTTTTAATAAATCCAACGGCAGGAGGTACATCTTCATACCTATTCACGACAGCAAGTTTTAGGATATCTTGCTCTAGGTCGGGAACAACGTTTCCGTTTTCAACTTTTGGATCGTAGAGTCCTTCTTGCGTTACGAGTTCTCCGTCTATCGCTTCGATAACGCGGATTGTGTGTCCTTTTTCAGGAACGACAAACTCTTCTTCTTTTTTCTTTTGGACATTGAAGTTGTTGATAGGTGTAATGGGAACGGAGTCAAAGAGGCATTTTCCGTCTTGCGCAACGAGCTCTCCTTCGATATAGGTTTCTAGAACATTGAGTTCTTCGAGGTTATCAACGACGATAAAGTCTCCTGGGAAACCTACTTCAACAAGCCCAACATTTAGTCCGTAGTGTGCAATAGGGTTAACGCAGGCGCAATAGAGAACATCCATTAAATCGTGCCCTTTAGCGAGGGCTCTTTTGACTAGGAGATTAATATGTCCTTCAACGAGATTATCTGGATGTAGATCATCACTACAAAGCATTGTGTATATATTATAAGAGGATATTAGCGAATGAAGGGCTTCGAAATTTTTAGCTGCAGAGCCCTCTCTAATAGCTATTTTCATGCCGTAAAAAATTTTCTCTTCGGCCTCTTCTAAACTCCATGATTCGTGATCTGTTGAGATTCCAGATTGAATATATTTTTGAAGGGGCTCTCCGCTTAGCCCTGGGGAGTGGCCATCTACGGGGCGTCCGAGCTTTTCTGCGAGCTCTATTTTTTCCATAACGCTTGGATCTTCATTGATGACACCTGGGTAGTTCATCATCTCGCTCATATACTTCAAGCCATTTGCCCCGAATAGCTTGCTTATGTCATCGAGTGTCAGTTCCCCACCTGCAGTTTCAAAAGTTGTTGCTGGAACGCATGGGGAGGCTCCGAAGAAAAATTTAAACGGCGTTTGCTTAGCATTTTCAATCATATAGCGAACACCTTCGAGTCCAAGGACGTTTGCTATTTCATGTGGATCGGAAACTGTTGCAACAGTGCCGTGTACGACTGCTAGTCGAGCAAATTCTGATGGCACGACCATTGAACTTTCGATGTGGACGTGTGAGTCAATGAATCCCGGAAGAATGTATTTAGAATAAGTGGCATCCGGGTCTTCCGTTATCGAAAGGATATTATTTTTCCAAAGGGTTAGCGTTCCTGGAAAAATTTTTCTTTCAGCTAGGTTCACAATATTCCCTGAAATTTTTCTTCCCGACATCCGTCGCCCCTTTTTAAATTTTCGCTTTATAAACAAGGTATACCAAAACCCGCACCTGTTAACAATTTTTTTAAGTGAATTTTTCTTAAATCGCTGTTTTTCTTTCGCAGCTACCGCCGCGGTGCGGGGTTGAGTAGACCACACCCTCACCCATTCGCATCAACCTAACATAGAATTCTGATATTTAATGCTATGTGCAAGTCGTACTACTATTAACGTCGTTCGACTCTTAATTCAATCCAGGTTAATGGCTTATGATAATTATTTTT
>JBDQID010000276.1:0-3415 GCA_040264515.1 Chlamydiales bacterium | reverse complement strand
GACAATATTCATATTTTCCTCCTGTAGTCAGTTAGATTTTTTAGCAAAAACCTTTTTAGACTATCAGGAGGTTTTTTTCATTAAAAAATGTATGCTACATTCTGAGTGCCAATCATATAAATACGAAACTCACGTTAATTAGGTAAAAACAGTTTAGACAACCTTTAAAATGGCTTTTTTTGAAAAAAACTATGCCACGGTAGTGGCATCTCTCAGGATCTCAAAGTTAAAAAAGAAGAGAAGTGCGGCTGCCGTGGCACACTATTCTTATTATCCCGTCCCAGCACTAAAGTGCTGGGGTAAAGGGAGAAACGACGACTACCGTTGTCTAAAAACTATTTTTATAAACCAGTAGACAGGGCGGAATTAAGAGTCGAGCTGACGTTAAATAGCAAGTATTGCACAGGGATAAAAGGTGTTAAATGAGATTTCATTTGTAAATTCGATCTTGACAGAGAGCTAGAATAGTGAAATTCCAGGCCGTTGGGTTGGTTGTGTACATACAAGGAAGGGGAGGGGGTTAGCCGCCTTGCTTGTCGAGCTCGCGTAATTTGGAAAATTTCGAAGCTTGTTTCATGCTTCCTTTGAATGTTCCTTTGAGGGTCTTAGCCATGCTCTTAACATCAACGGATTCTGATTTAACAGCTCCACCAGTATTGGCTTGTTTAATCTCATTGAAAACTTCTTCTCTGTAGATAAGAGTAGTCCGTGGAGCATCGATGCCGATAGAGACTTGGTCTCCTTGTACGCGTACGACTGTGATGACGATGTTTTTTCCGACGATAATTTTCTGATTCGACTTCCTTGTCAACACTAACATGTTTTCCTACTTCTCCGAGTGTGATATGTTAATAATCAATGCTTGGTGCTAAAGAGGGGCTTGTATCTTTAATAACATTTGGGTTGTTTGTTGTTGGTACAGTTCTAATGTCATCTTCATCTGGCATCTTATACAAGCAGCTGCTCATGCCTGCAAACATAGCACATGTAATTAACGAAAGCAAAGTTTTCCTAATCATTTTTTTTTCTACATCCATTTATGGTCCAAAGGGTATCCTAGCACGCTTTTAGGAAAAATAAAAGGATTATTACGGACCGCCTGCAATCTGAGAAATAAGTATTTTGGCCATGTTTTCAAATTCGTAGAATCCTTGCTTTAAAATTAAGGGAAAAAGGGAGACTGCCATAATTAAAGTGTAGTATCCAATGAAAATTTTGAGAGGGAATCCGACCATGAAAATATTCATCTCAGGCATGATTTTTGCCATAAAACCAAGACCGATTGTTACAAGGGTTAGAATAGTAAACGGTATGGCACTGAGTTTGACTGCGTAATCAAATATGCGCATGGTGCCATGAGAGAGGGTGTGTAAGGCTTCGTGTGGAAGGTGATAAGTTCCGATTGGAAGTACGGAAAAACTCTCAGCTAGGACATTTAAAAAGATATGGTGAATATCTAAAGAAAGCATAATTAGAGAGCCTAAAATCATAAAGAGTTGGCCCAAGAGAGTTTGTTGGGTTCCAGAGACAGGATCTAACATTTTTGAAATAGCGAGTCCCATCATAAAGCTGCAAATTTGACCGGCGTGTAGAAGGCTTTCAAAGATGAGAGAAAAAGAGAGACCGAGAATGTATCCAATAGCGAGCTCTTTTGCGGCTGTAAGAAATAGCATAAGAATGTGTAGGTTCTCTCCACCGCTAAGTTCAGGAAGGTGGTAGATCGCATTTTCTCCGAGGTATTGCGGGTGCAAAACAACAGTTAGGGCTCCGGTAACAAAAGCTGAAAAATACGATTTAACGGTAGCGGAAATTGCTCTATTGGAAAAAATCGGAGATATTAAAAAGAGTCCAGCTATTCTCATGAAAATGAAAAAGACAAAAACGATGTCTTCGGGCCTGTGAATAAAAGGAATAAAGGGTAACTGAGAGATACCGAGAATATTCATTGCGCATTGTTGGAGAGTTGTAAGATTTTATCCCATTGATGAACTAGGACGTTAATAGCAAAGTGCATGACAGTTTTGAGGATGTAGGGAAAAAATAGGCTAAGAGCACCGGAGAATATTAAAATCTTAGGTACGAAAGTTAGGGTCATCTCGTTAATCTGAGTAACAGATTGGAAAATAGAGATACCAAAACCGACGACCATGGCAATAAGCAGCAGAGGGCCGCTAATTTGCAGAGCTGTAAATAGCGTGTATCGAATAAGGTCTGTGAGTTGGTCTGGATTCATCTTTTTCTCCTTATCCTGTAGGATAAAAGCCGTTTACCATCTGCTCTATAACTAATCGCCAGCCGTCAATAACAATAAATAATAACAGCTTAAAGGGCATGGAAATCATAACAGGGGGTAGCATCATCATACCCATGGACATTAGAATGGAGGCGATAACCATGTCAATAACAAGGAAAGGGAGGAAGAGTAAAAAGCCCATCATGAATGCGGTGCGGAGTTCTGAAATAACAAAAGAGGGAACGATACAGTACCAAGGGATTGCGCTCAGGTCGTATGCTGGGCCGTTTGGGTCGTCAACGGGGTTGCCCAAAGAGTCTGTTGTGACGGAGGGAAGTTCTACTTTTGCGATTTTTAAAAATAGGCTCAAGTCCTTTTCACGGGTATGATGGAGCATAAATTGTCTTAAAGGTGCCCATGATCGTTCTATGAATAAAGCGTCCTCGCCTTTGACGCCCATTTTAACTTCGGGCTCGTTTGCAAATTCGTTGTTGAAGTACGGTGTAAGCGCGTTTTCTTGAATTTCTGTAATTACGGGATTCATGATAAAGGCTGTAAGAATCAAAGAGAGGCCGACAATAACTTGTGAGGAGGGGACTGTTTGGGTAGCGAGGGCTTGTCTTAAGAAGTGAAAGACGATGGTCAGGCGGGTAAAGGAGGTCATCATGACCAGGGCGAAGGGGAGAAAGGAGATAAGAGATAAAAAACCAACAATACGAATTTGTTGGTGTAGACTAAGAAATTCTTTTGCTTCAAAGGGGTTTGGGGTATTAAGTGTTGTTTCTAGGATCGATGGGGGGACAGGTGGAAGAGGGTCCATCTGTGCAAAGATATCGAGAGGTAAAAAAAGTAAAAGAAGTAAAAATAGTGAAGCTCTTTGCATCATTTATTATTGCCTGCTTTTTTTTTGAGAATTTGGCTGACAGAAAAAACGTCGGCAGCGTGCATACCCTCAGATTCTTCACTGGGAAGCTTTGCGTCAGCAGCGAGTTCTGTTATGCAGTTTATTCCAGCTGCGGATTCGCTGATAACGAGTTTTTTTCCTGGGACTTCTACAAGATAGAGAGCAGCTTTTGGATTAAGCACTCTGCGTTCAATGACTTTAATAGCGTTGAATTTATTAAGTTGTTCGACTCTCTGGTTCATGATGCGCTTTAAAAACCAGGAGGTAACAAGCAATAG
>JBDQID010000275.1:0-3417 GCA_040264515.1 Chlamydiales bacterium | reverse complement strand
GAGGAAGCTTCTTTTCTAAATCTACAAGAAAAGAGTCCTCTATAAAAGCGCGGCTCTGTTGTAGTAGCTCACCTTCTTGATTTAGATAGAGGCTGCAACCATCGAAGATAAGACTGTCATTGCCTCCAACCTGATTGCAAAAAATCGTTGGTACGTTAAGAGAGCGTGCAGCATCTGCACAAATAGTAAAGCGGCGCTCGCGCTTAACGAGACTGAAAGGGGAGGCAGATATGTTAACGAGAAGTTCGACACCGCCCAAATCTTGCAACATCTTGAGTGGATTGAGACTGTATGATGCACTGTGAGCCCAAATGTCTTCGCACACAGTGACACCGATTTTTTTCCCGAGAACATTCCAAACGCGGCTACTCTCTCCTGGCTCAAAATACCGCCTCTCATCGAACACATCATACGTGGGAAGAAGCATTTTATCTTGATAGCCAAGCAAGCAACCATCTTCGATGATGGCAGCGGAGTTATAAAGCTTCTTGCCATGTGGCCTCTGCGCTCTACGCAGGGTGCCGATGATGATGGCGATTCCTTTGGATGCTGCTATAATACGCTCGAGCTGTTTTTCAATAGCATCAATGAAATGCGGCATAAGCAGGAAGTCTTCTGGTGGATAGCCGCAGAGCGCAAGCTCTGCAAATAAAACAAGTTCCGCACCAGATTGTTTTGCATTTTCGATGTTGCTTAAGATTTTTTCACAGTTAGCAGCAAGCGATCCAATGGTTGGATTAAGAGTTTGAACGGAGATATATCGCATGAGAAATTAAGAACTACTCTGTGGGCTGTGCGTTGTGAAAAATAGCGTCGACATCGTCGAGCTCTTCTAGCCACTCGAGAAGTTTGGTGTTAGATGCAAATGTTTTCTCATCACACTCAATAAAACTTTTTGGGATCATTTCGAGGTTTGCACTCTCTGTTGGAATGCCTTGTGCATCGAGAGCCTCTTTGACGTTGTAGAGCTCTTGAGGATCTGTTGTGATCATAAAGAATTCGTTTGTAGCTTCAAAATCATCTGCTCCAGCATCTGTGGCAGCTAAGAAGAGATCGTCTTCAACAGCTTGATCTTTAAGAACTTGAATAACACCCTTGCGTTCGAAGTTAAAAGCAACAGAACCAGGGGTTGCAATAGAGCCACCACATTTGTTTGTTGCAATACGAACCTCTGATGCTATGCGGTTTTTGTTGTCCGTCATGATATCTAAAATGATTCCCACACCACCGTGTCCATATAGCTCGTATGTCATCTCTGTGTAGTCAGCCTGATCAGAGCTCGCCGCTTTTTTGATATTACGCTCAATGTTTTCATTCGGCATGTTGATTGCACGCGCCTTTTGTATTGCTAAGCGCAAGCGCGAATTTGATTTCGGATCGGGATCGCCTGTCTTTACAGCAGAGATAATCTCTTTAGTGATGCGTGAGAACTCTTTTCCCTTCTTTGCATCCGCTCTGCCTTTGCGATGTTTGATGTTTGCCCATTTACTATGTCCGGCCATGTGATTCTTCCTATAAAAAGCGTTCCATAAAGATTCTAGCTAAATACTCATTGTCTTCTTTAATCCAGTGTGTCTGTTTGCCGTACTCTCGAAACCCAAGGCGTTTGTAAAGCGCAACAGCAGGATTGCCGTCGTATACTTGTAGATGTAGAAGCTCTAAGTTAAATTTTGTTTTTCCAAGATGCATGATGTTTTTAAGCATCATTGTCCCAAGTCCTTTGCCGCGATGGTCTCCACCTACAATGATGCCGAATTCTGCTTGATGTGCAAGCTTCTTGTACGGTTGTAAGTAAAGAGTGACAATACCGCACGGTTTGTTCTCGGGGTCTAAAGCTGTTAGGCTGCAGTTGAATTTATGAAAGCCGACCCAGCGCATGACCGCATCATCGATCTCCATTTCGTTGAGCATAGGAAACCAGCGCCCAATACTGTTGTCCATTAACCACTCTTTTAGAAACGGTCCGTCATCCACTTCGGTGAATCTAAGCTCGTATCCTTCAGGATCACCTTCCATATTGCTACCCAAACTCTTTTAAATAAGCATTTACAAAACCGTCCAAGTCTCCGTCCATTACGGCTTGGATGTTTCCTGATTCGTATTTCGTTCGCGCATCTTTAACGAGAGTATACGGCTGAAAGACGTAATTGCGAATCTGACTGCCCCAAGCGATATCCATTTTCTCTCCGGACATCGCCTTTATCTCGCTTTCGCGCTCCATCACTTGCTTTTCATATAATTTAGATTTTAAGAGTTTCAAGCAAGTCTCTTTGTTTTGAAATTGTGACCTCTCATTCTGACAAGAAACAACGATATTAGTGGCAATATGCGTTACACGTACTGCAGAGTCTGTTGTATTGACGTGCTGGCCGCCAGCGCCAGATGAGCGGAATGTGTCGATGCGGATCTCGTCTGGGCGGATTTCGATATCGATGTCATCGGTGATCTCAGGCGTAACGTCAACGGAGGCAAAGCTTGTATGACGACGGGAGTTGCTGTCGAAAGGAGAGATGCGTACAAGGCGGTGAACACCTTTTTCAGCCTTTGTATAACCGTAGGCGAACTCTCCTGATAGCTTCAATGTGATACTTTTAATACCAGCAACCTCTCCTGGAACCGAATCAATAAGGTCTGCTTTCCAAGACCGTTTCGATGCCCAACGTTGGTACATACGGCTGATCATCTGTACCCAATCACACGCCTCTGTGCCACCAGCACCTGCGTTAATGCTAATGTAGCAGCTTTTGTTATCGAGCTCACCGGAGAGCATCTTGCGGATTTCTAATGCTTCGATATCGCACTCAATTAAGGCGAGCTCTTCGAGAAGCTCTTCGAACATCTCAAGGTCGTCATCTACAGCCTCTGGAAGAAAACTGCTAACAGCTTCATACCTCTCTTTAAGAGATGCATAAGGTGTTGTCCATGAGCGTAAAGCGTTGCAGTCGTCGATAACTTTTTGGGCCGCAGTCGAATCATTCCAGAAGTCATTAGCTTCCATCTGTACTTCAAACGCTCTGACCTGCTCCGTTTTGTCTTCGAGATGCAGGTAGTCCCACATATGTTTTAGGCGGTTGTCGACATTTATTAGGCGTTCTTGCGTCTCGTCATTTAACGGCATTTTTTTACTTCTATTCTTCGAAATGGATAAAAAAGTTTAAACCGCTCGCGTGATAATGTCAATTTATTGACTTCTTTTCAAAAAGCCGCCACTCTGGATCTCTATTTGTTGGACCACGGCTTCCCTTTGGTTAACCGAGTAACTTAAGAATAATTCGGTTCCTGAAATTGAAAGAAAGCAGACTCTAAAGTGGTTATGGGTATGGTTTTTAGACCACTACTGTGGTCTAAAAATTATTTCTATAGACCCTTCATGAAAGGCTTTAATCAGTCGTCCTGCCGACTCCCTCTCTTACCTTG
>JBDQID010000274.1:0-3425 GCA_040264515.1 Chlamydiales bacterium | reverse complement strand
GTATGCCACTAAATATCAGAATTCTATGTTAGGTTGATGCGTATGGGGCGCTCCGTCGCCCGCATTCTCATTGAAAGGCCGTTTCCCCATAACCACTTATCTTCTTCATGAATGAAGTGATAAACGAAGCGTTGAAAAAGGATAAACGATTCAGAGTAAGCGGCCTTTCAATGAGAGTGCGGGCGACGGAGCGCCCGCGCTACAACCATTGAATGTTGCGTAAGGGTAAAGTTTTAAATTAAAGGACGCAGAGCTGACTACAAAAAAACAAAGGTAAAAGTCTATTTACTTAAAAGAACTTATGCAACAGAGCCGTAGTGGCGAAGCCACGACAGTTGTTAGCTGTAGGTTTCTCGCATTCGCTGCTACGCACTTATGTTCTATTAACAAAATGTAGCATGCAAGTAATGAGTGATTTGTTTTTTAGTCTAGAGCTTACTCTTCGTCTGGGAGAAGAGCGCGTATGGTTTGGAGTGATTCAAAGAATGAATGAACAATTTCCGGTGTGACAGTAAGCTTACCCTTCTTAACAATTGTTAAAAACCACTCTGTCTCTTCAACATGCTCGAGCAGATTCGTCATTCCAAGATTTTTAGCACTCGCCTTAATTTCTTGAATTGCTTGTAAGAAATTCAAAAAAGCTTTTCCATCTTCTCTATCAAGCTTTAAGCGCAAAAGATAAGTTAGCGCTTGATCAATCCTATGACGCAAAGCTTCAGTTAACTCAGCCTTGTTTCCTCTCGACTTTGCCTTTTGTTCACTCATAACAACCCCCAAGCCCCCTCTCAATAAATGGTTATTTCTTATTAAACCGTTCTCAGGTATAATTGCAAAGTTAATAAGTATTATTTAAGGAGATAATCCAGTGAAAAAGCTACTAACGTTCATTCTTTATCCTATAGCACGTTTCATTCTTCAGCTACGATACAAAGTCTCTTTTGAAGGGATCGATAAGCTTACACCTGAAAATCTAAACAAGCCAGGGGGTACCCTTTTCCTTCCCAACCATCCCTCTCAGCTCGATGGACCCATGATTGTCTGGGGAATTCACAAGAAATTTCCCGTACGTCCTGCAGCTGCCGAATACCTCTTCGAAATACCCGTTGTTCGCCAACTCCTCCAGCTTCTAAATGCACTAACCGTTCCAAACCTCGACGCTTGTGGTAACAGCCTTAAACGTACTCGAATAGACGCTGCATTTGACCAACTTGTAAAATCCGTGAAAAACAGAGACAACTTTTTATTCTATCCTTCAGGACGCTTAAAACTTACCGGAGTAGAAGCTATCGGCGGAGCGTCAGGCATTCACCGTATGCTCCAAGAGGTTCCCGAAGCTAACATCGTTCTAACACGTGTTACAGGCCTTTGGGGAAGCAGTTTTTCTCGCGCTCTTACCGGTAAAACACCTCCAATTAACAACATGATCCTCCACGGCATCAAACGAACACTTAAAAATCTTATCTTCTTCAACCCTCGTCGAAAAGTATTTGTTGAATTCTTTCCTAACCCACCAGACTTTCCTTATACTGGCAGCCGACTTGAGATTAACCGTTACTTAGAAAAGTTTTATAATGAGATGCCAAAGGCGGAAAACAAAACAACAATCGGAGAACCCCTCTCACTCGTTTCTTACAGCGCATGGAAAACGGAACTTCCAGACGTTATCGAAGAAGAAGCGCCAGATATGGAAGTAGACCTCAAACGCATCCCCAATAAAATCCAAAAAAGTGTCTTAGAAGAAGTTGCCCGTCTTACAAAAAAAGATGTTAACTCCATAACCCCCTCAGAGCACCTTGCAAACGATCTTGGTCTGGACTCTCTTGACGGTACTGAACTCCTTATTTTCCTAGAAGACAACTTCGAAATCACAGGATTACAGCCAACAGATCTCTCTACAGTAGCCTCCCTAATGGCAATCGCTTCAAAACAAAAAGTGATCTCTCATGACGAAGATGCTATTGCTGCAGAAGAAGTAAAGATGTCTAAATGGGCTGATAAAAAATCCAGGCCAGGAGTTGAAATTCCAAACGGAAAACTCATTCCTGAAGTATTCTTAAATAACTGTGATCGAATGAGTGGTCTTGTTGCCACAGGAGACACCATTGTTGGCGCTCTGACCTATGACCGCTTTAAGATGGCAGCTATTCTATTCGCTGAAAAAATCCGTAAATTAGAGGGTGAGCGCATTGGGATTCTACTTCCTGCATCCGTTTCTGCCAATCTGACAATCTTTGCTTGCATGCTCGCTGGAAAAGTCCCTGTGATGATCAACTGGACTGTTGGACCGCGCCACCTCAATCACGTCATCGAAATTTCAGGAATCAATAAAATCATTACTTCCTGGCGCTTTCTTGATGGCCTCGAAAATGTTGAACTAGGAGAAATCAACTCCCTTATTCTCACGCTCGAAGATATGAAAAGAGAGATCTCCCTTTTCGATAAGGCAAAAGCGTTTCTTATGTCAAAAAAGAGCCCTGAAGCCATTCTCAGACACTTCGGTCTCAATGATGTTAGCGAACATGATCCAAGCGTTTTTCTCTTTACAAGCGGTACAGAAGCGCATCCAAAAGGTGTACCCTTAAGCCACTACAACATCCTCACGAATTTGTCTGCAGGAATTGCCACGCTCAAATTTAATTCATCGGATGTACTCCTCGGAGTTCTCCCTCCCTTTCACTCCTTTGGTTACTGCATCACAGGCTTGCTCCCATTCCTTACCGGTATGAAAGTTGCCTACTCACCAGATCCTACCAACAGTGCAGCTATTGCAAGAGCTGTTGCTAGATGGAAAGTGACAGTACTTTGCTCTCCGCCTACCTTCCTTAAAGGCTTACTGAAAACAGCCACACGTAAGCAGCTCAAAAGCATGCTACTATTCATCACAGGTGCAGAAAAGACACCTCAAGAGCTCTTTGAAAGGGTTGCGGCTATTGGCTCTGGAGTCTCCCTTATCGAAGGTTACGGCATCACAGAGTGCTCCCCAGCGCTTACAATGAATATTCCTGGGAAGAAACAAAAAGGTGTTGGAAAAGCGATCCCTGGAGTTGATCTAAAAGTCATTCATCCAGAATCACAAAACTTCCTTCCCGTCGGAGAGCGAGGCCTTATCATCGCCTCTGGCCCGAACATCTTCAGCGGCTATTTCGCCTACGACGGCCCCTCACCCTTTCTAACGATTCAAGGGAAACAGTGGTACAACACAGGCGATCTTGGTTATTTTGATGAAGAAGGTTTTTTAACCATCTCCGGAAGACTTAAGCGGTTTGTAAAAGTTGGAGCCGAGATGATTAGTTTAGGAGCCATTGAAGATGGACTCTTAAAATGTGCTCAAGAAAACGAGTGGGAACTACCTCTCGAAGGTTCGGTCTTTGCAGTTTCTGCGAATGAAATCGCAGGAGAGAAGCCGCAGCTCACTCTCTTTACCC
>JBDQID010000273.1:0-3429 GCA_040264515.1 Chlamydiales bacterium | reverse complement strand
GTATAGAAAAAGCCCGGAGTATACAGCTGAATCTACTTGAAGTCTTGCAAAAAATCCCTTATACAGTGAGCAGTTTCTTAAGATTTAAAACAGAGAGAATGGAATGTCAGAAAAAGCAGCAATCACCGTTGCCTATGGTGACGGCATCGGCCCAGAAATTATGGAAGCTGTGCTTCATATCATTAATGAAGCGGGAGCAAATTTAGAGACTCACACTGTCGAAATCGGTGAGAAGGTTTATTTACGAGGTAACAACTCTGGTATTGAGCCGAGCACTTGGGAGAAGATCCGCGGTACAAAAGCTTTTTTAAAAGCACCGATAACGACACCTCAGGGTGGTGGCTTTAAGAGTTTAAACGTAAAAGTTAGAACAACACTTGGTCTTTTTGCAAACGTACGCCCTTGCGTCTCGTATCACCCATACGTCAGAACCAAGCATCCGGTAATGGACGTTGTGATTGTGCGTGAGAACGAAGAAGATTTATATACTGGCATTGAATACCGTCAAACACCTGATGTATATCAGTCGCTGAAACTCATTTCTAGAACGGGCACTGAGAAAATTGTGCATTATGCGTTTCAATATGCAAGAAAACACAATCGAAAAAAGGTAACCTGCTTTACGAAAGATAACATTATGAAGTTGTCCGACGGTATTTTCCATAAAATCTTCGAAGAGATTGCACCGCAGTATCCTGACATTGAAAGTGAGCATTGGATTGTCGATATTGGATCGGCAAAGCTTGCTGATACTCCGGAAAATTTCGATGTTATTGTCGTTCCCAATCTGTATGGAGACATCCTTTCCGACGTTGCAGCTCAAATTGCAGGCTCTGTCGGTCTTGCAGGTTCTGCAAACATTGGAGTTAATGGAGCTATGTTCGAGGCGATTCACGGATCCGCACCAAGAAGGGCAGGACAGAACATGGCGAATCCTTCGGGCTTACTTCTTGCAGCCATTCAAATGCTTGCGCATATTGATCAGCCTGAAATAGCAGAGAGAGTGCACAACGGATGGTTAAAGACGATTGAAGATGGTGTGCATACGTATGACATCTTTAAAGATGGAGTAAGCTCTAAGAGAGTTGGAACAAAAGAGTTCGGACAAGCTGTTGTCAAGCGCCTTGGGCAGAAGCCTGAAAAGCTAAAAGCGATGGAGTATAACAAGAGCACAGATAACACAGACTCTCAATTTTCTTTTAAGAAAAAAAGTGAGCGCAAAGCGACAACAAAGTCATTTGTTGGTGTAGATGTTTTTGTGCAATCCAATGGCTCAATTACGGATTTCCAAGATAAGCTAAAGAGTGCTGGTAATGGCAATTTGGAGCTAAAGCTTGTGAGCAATCGCGGTGTAATGGTTTGGCCAGAAGCGATGCCAGAGACAAGTTGCGTTGACCACTGGCGGTGTCGTTTTATGCCAAAGGTTGAAGAGGGCACGACATCGAACGATGAAGTGATTCACCTTCTACAAAACCTATCTGCAGCGGGTGTTGAATTTATCAAGACGGAAAATCTGTATAATTTTGACGGTAGCCCTGGATTTTCTTCTATCGGATAAAATATGAGCTCGGGTGCAAATGCACCCGGGCTCAAGTATAAACTCCGTTTAACAACTTGGTCTTAAATGAATAGAATTCTAAAACGAGCCACTACGATTAGCAAAGCTGTCCGTCCTTTAGACGAAAAGAGTTGTTATAGTAACAAGCAAGTTAAAGAAGAAGAGCAAGCTTTAAAAGAGATTCACGAATTTCTTCCTGACTACCCGTGTTACGATCTGCACTATACAGACGAAAGTTTAAGAAGATCTGCTCATAACTTTGTACGTGATCTTATGGATGGTGTATACGGCCCAGCTCCACATAAAGACCCCTTTATTAAGGCTGTCGAGATAAAAGCGCCGTATTACGGGCGCCAAGTCGTCTGGGAGCTGTCTGGCTACAACCTTTTTTCCTCTTTTGAGCTAAAGCGTAGCCTTATTCCAACAATTTACACCGTTGCTAAAACCGAAATTTTTTCTCATCACTTTTTTCTTTATTCCATGAATCTAATTCAAGGCAAAACGCTATCTAATTTTCTTTACGATTTTTTTTCGGAAGTCAGATCTCAAGAAGAGAGAAAAAGCGTTTTAAAAACAGCTGTTTCTTTAGCTAAAGCTGTTGGAGCGATCATTGGAGAGATTCATGCGATTAAGCAAGAAAAAGCTTTATCTTTTTCTGAATCTTCAATGATGAGAAAATTCAAAATTGATTTCGAAATAGCCTCTGCTGAAATCATCCGCTGCTTTTCTGATATTTCATTAGAAGCATTAGAAAAGCGATATTTTGCACTTCTGGAAAAAGCGTCCACCTCCCCTTTTCTCTCAACGTACGTACACGGTGACTTCGACTGTAAAAACATTATTTTCAGAGAAGATAACAATCAATTTACTCTTATCGATTTTGCAGCCAGTCATAAAGGTATTAGCCGGTCTGAAAAACCGATGGGTTTACCAGCATATGATATAAGTTTAATGCTTTTTGACTTCAATCGGCTTTTTACGATTTCTTTACTAGATCATCGAGATTTTTCTTCTGTTCGAGACGCTTTTTTCTCTGGTTATCTATTAGAGATGTCTGTTCTACCACCAGAAGAACATTTAGATTTCTTTAACTTTTACGCCACTTTTACAAGAATTGCAGAAGCTATAAAAAGAAAAACAGAACATCAGAATGATATGAAAGAGTTCATAACAACATATAAAAGTTTCATAAAGAATCTTATCTAAACATCTTCGTAAAAAATTAACGCGGAGAGTCGATCATCCTTTTACACATAAGTTTTGCTATTTCCTACTGCTTGGTTAAATTTAAAAGTAGAGCTAGATGGATCCAGTTAAAGTTCGTACAATTTCTTACACTGCTACCGCAGTTTGATGTTTTATTTGATAAGGACCCCGCGTTCCACGGCGCACCTTTCGGTGCTTGTTTCACACGGGACTAACCGCTGCCTCCCGTGTGAAACAAGCACCGAAAGGTGCGCCGTGGAACGCGGGATCCTTATCAAACGTGAACTCAACTCTTAACTTGTTCGCATTTAACGGTTTATGGAAATGGTTTTTAGACCACGGTAGTAGTCGTCTCTCTCTTTAGCCCAGCACTTCAGTTCTGGGAGAGAATAATAATAACATTGTACAGCGGTAGCGGTAATCCTCTTCCCCTTTAACTTAAAGAGGTTGCGAGATACCACCACCGTGGCATAGATTTTTCTCTATCCTTTCCCAGCGCTAAAGCGCTGGGCTAAAGAGCGAGACGACCACTACCGTGGTCTAAAAACCATTTCCATAAACCGTTAAATGCGAACAAGTTAAGAGTTGAGTTCACGTTTGATAAGGATCCCGCGTTCCACGGCGCACCGTTCGGTGGGTTTTTGACACGGGGGGGCGCGGGTAGT
>JBDQID010000272.1:0-3445 GCA_040264515.1 Chlamydiales bacterium | reverse complement strand
GTCTAGCATTAGGCGCGCCTCGTTATAGGCGTATCTCTTTAGAATCTCCAAAATCTCATTAACAATTGTCTCTTTATGCTCGATCATCTCTTCATCTTCTAGAACGAGACCACACAACACTTCAAAGGAGGATGCGATAACTCCGCCTTTATTAGCAGAGCTATCTTTAATAATAATAGTTCCAAGCTCTTCTAATCGGCGCCGTGCCTTCGGTGTGATGTAAAGGTTTGCACCCTCAACAATCGCTTTGGATGTAGGTTTGCCAGACTCGTCTAAGTAGTCTTCTAAATTATTCTTGTTGATTGTGCGCGGACGACCTCCGGCAGGAATAAAGATATCCGCTGGTGCTTGGTGCATGTTGCAGCGGAAGAGCTGGTTCATCTCGCTACCGGAGAGCCAATCTTCAATTACTTTTCCGGACTGCTTGCGATAGCAAAGCGTCTGCTGAACGTATGCTGTCATGTCTCGCTTGGTAAAGCGATCGAGTAGAAAAGCGCCCTCTGAGAGCTTTTCTGCTGGATAGTGCTTAATCGGGAGCGCCTCTGTAAATAGACGCATGAGCTCGTCTAGCTCAAGACCTGACGGATCGTAAACGGTTCCCGATACGTCTGTTAGCGCTACGAGCTTTGCCGTTTTTGGATAAAAGCGGTGCAAGTTACAAATCTGATTTCCCGCAACATCACCGTCGGGACCACCGGAAATCTTGATTGTAAAGGCGTCTTTTTCAGGATCAATACCGATGTACTTAAGCACCTCGTGCATGTACACGTTAACGCCCAAAGATGTCACTCCCCACTCTTTATGGTTAATCCCTACCTTTGGCTTACTGCTGATAAACGCGCTACCCGGCTTGTATTCATATTTTTTCGCATGCAGCGCTATCCACTCCACCATGCTATTGTGCATGTTCTCATCCGGACCAACATAGATGTACTCTGGTCTCTTCCAGTAATCAATCACATGTTTTGCGCGTAGTTTGCCCTTCTCATTACAATTAATCAGAGTCAACATTGAATTAATAAACGAGCGCTGCGTCTGATAAAGAAACTCCAGCTTCTGCTCTTTTAAGAAGCTCTCGATATTCTCCGACACTTGCTCTTCGGTAAAGCCGGCGTTGCGTAACTCTTTGGAATAAATTTCAGCTTCCGACTGCAAGCGCTCGTACGGTTTTAAGAAGATGGCACCTTTAGCACCGCCCTCTGGAATATCTTTGTTTTTTTTCTGTTGCGTGTAAGCTAAATTATAGCACTCGGTAAAGACGTTATTTCTCTCGACAATCATGTGTTCCATTTTTTCGGGAAAGATCGTGCGAAGGCCACCGCGGGCAAGATCTTTAAAGCGGATGTGAAAGCTGAAGAAGTGCATGCCTTTGACAAAAAAGATGGCAAAGGGAAGTTCTGGAAATTTCTCTTTGCGATCGAACGGAATATCATCGAGATATGCAGGATCTAAGCGAAAGCTAAGAGCTGATTTGTTATTGCGGTAAAAGTTTGTCTTCAAAGTATTCTCAATCAAGCTCATACCTTGCTTGAGCACATTTTTACGACGCGTATCATTAATCTCACGGCCTGTATCGAGTTTATCAACGAGCTTTAAGAAGCTGTCTCGATTTTTTCTGTATTTGGTAAGATCTTGATTTTCCGGATGGAATTTGTACTCAAATATTTGACACAGCTGTACGGTAAGTTCTGGGTGACGGCATAGCGACTCTTGTACGTTATCGAGTGTATAGCGGTTAAGGTCGAGATGGACTAAAGATTGATGAATCAGGTTCATTAAACTGCGAAGGAGATTACCTTGGTTACCGGTAACAATTCCTTGCGAGACCAGCTGCTCGTCGATCGGGTCAAAGTCATCAAAGTACTTCATGGTTACAAGCTCTTTAATGAAGTCTGGAAGATCTGCCACATCCCATGCTGCATGTCCATTTTGTCCATGCAGTCCAAGCGTCATAATGATAATACTATCGCGACTATGAGGATCGATATAAGCAGTGTTGACCTTTCTCATGCTCAGTTTATGGCGATACACCATGCGCGCTAGGCGATAGAGGAAATTGTACTTCGGGGTGTTACGCCATGCTAGCACGATTTGCATCGAAGGCAAATCTTGTTCTTCCCAATCTTCGTTATAACGCACCTCATACTGACAGTGATCACGCGTTTTCGCGCGGAAAAACATGTCGAGCGCAAGAATTAGCCGCTCTGTTGTAAGCGCTCTTAAAAAGCGAGGATCAATGCCAGAGATAAGCTTATCAAACTCTTCATCAGAGACATCCTTATTGCGCTCTTTGACAAGCGAGCGCAGCTCTTCTCTGTGCTGAATGGGGTGTTCTTCTCCGTTCGGCTCTCGACTTACCTCCGTTGCCGTAAAGTGAATGACCGCAACACGCAAGCAAGCGTTAACACCTTCGCCTTGAAATGGTTCGGAAGAAACAAAGGCGCGGTAATTCTTTATGCCATACATCGGGTAGTGCTTGAGAATCTTCACATCAGCATCTGCACTATCGAGTGCGAGAACGATCGCTCCGTTTTTAATGTGAATGCGAGAAAAATGCTCTTGTAGATGAAAACCCATGAGATTATGGGCGACAAGCATCACCTGTTCTTGGTTAAGCTCTTTGAAAAAAGCTGCCGGCATGAACTTCTCTAGCCAGATATAAAACTCTTGAAATTTGCGACTCTCATCTTGAATTGCGGCCATCAGCTGCATGTGAGAGTGAATCAGCTCTTCTCTTGTAGGCATATCAGCCCCCTCGCTATTTCCATCTATGCTAATAAAGTAATTATATCAGAAACAGCGCAATTGAAAAACAAAGAAAATCTACCTACACAGCCACCATATTTTTACAAAAGTATGCACTACCTGGGCAACGCCTTAAAAGAGTAACTATCTAACACGCTGTCAATATTGAGCTTACGGAGGAAACCTTATTCAAGAGTCGTTGATTCAAAACCTTTTGTCCCTATACTATGCTCACAGCTTGTAGCGCGGGCGCTCCGCATTCGCATCAACCTAACATAGATTTCTGATATTTAGTGCTATATGCAGGTCGTGCTAACATTAACGTCAGTTCGACTCTTAATTCCTCCCTGTCTACTGGTTTCTAGAAATAGTTTTTAGACCACGGCAGTGGTCATTTCTCTCTTTAGCCCAGCACTTTAGTGCTGGGACGGGATAATAAGAACAGTGTGCCGCGGCAGCGGCACCTCTCTTCTTTGTTAACTTTCAGATCCGGAGAGATGCCACTACCGCGGCATAGATTATAGTCTACCGTTCCCAGCACTAAAGTGCTGGGCTAAAGAGAGAAGCGACCACTACCGTGGTCTTGTATAATCAACTGACATAGGTAACACTACCGTGGTCTAAAAACTATTTCTATAAACCAGTAGACAGGGCGGAATTAAGAGTCGAACTGACGTTAATGTTAGCACTCCCAGTGTAT